>DJTQ01000412.1:12344-15267 GCA_002439285.1 Paenibacillaceae bacterium UBA6304 | reverse complement strand
GCAGCGGAGCGATCAGCTCGCTAAGGTGCGCGAGCTGAGCCAGGAGCGCAGCCGCCGGGCAGCCTTGCTGGCGGAGCTGCGCCTTCACGACGGCGAGATCCGCGGCCTGGAGGCGCGGCTCGCCAAGTCGGCTGCCGCAGGCAGCATCAGGCCGGTGCTCACGGCCTGGAAAGCGGCGCGGCAACTGGCGGCGGAACGCAACGCCGCCGCGGTCCGCGCCGGCAAAGCGGCCGCTCAAGCTGCGGCCGCGGCCTCCCGGGCCGCCGCGCAAGCGGAGGCGGCCGCCGGGGCGCTCAGCAGCGAGGAGCCCTCGCTGCTGCTGCGCCTGGACCAGCTGGAGCAGGCAAGGCAGCTCCAGCTGGAGTGCGAAGCGCTGGCGAAGGAGCTGCGGGAGCTACAGAGCTCCCGAGAGCGGGAAAGCAGCCAGCGCCGGATCACAGTGGAGGAGCTGCTTAAGGAAGAGCAGCTCCTCGCCAAAGCCCGTCAGCGCCAGCAGGAGCTGGAGCAACTGCTGCGGGACTGCGACGTCAAATCCGCCGAGCGCCAGCAGGCGCAACTGGCGACCCGTCGCAAGCAGGATATCGCAAGACTGCAGGAAGACGCGGCTAAGGCCGCGCAGGAGGAGACAGCACTTCAGAGCAAGGCGGAGCAGGCTGCGAACAGATTGAAAGAGTTGGTGGCAAGCGAACGATCGGCGGAATCCTTATGCCGGGAACTTGCTGCAGAAGCACTGGAACAGATGTCCCGCTTGTATGCGCTGGAAGGTGAGATTACTGCCTTGGAGAGCACTGCGGCTGATTCGGAGGCGGAACTGAAGGCACGGCTTAAGAACAGGGAGCATCAGATCTGGTCGCTTCGCTTGGCGGAGCTGCTTGAAGAAGGCCAGCCGTGCCCGGTTTGCGGTTCCAAACACCATCCCGGAATGAGCACCGAAACGGAGCAAGGCTTTGGAAACGAAGACCAGCTTGAGGAACTCGGTTCACTTTTGGCCGTAATCAGGGATTTGAAACATGCGGTTTCACGGAGTACCGACAACGGTCAAAGTCTGCTTGAGAGTCTCGGTGCCGCAGGCTTGGAAGTTTCCCGGAGCCTCACGGAATGGACCGGAGGACAGTCCGAGGCATCCGCAGGGCAGGAGCACACCGGCCTGGCTAATCGCGATGGAGAGAAATCCACGGTTGGACAAAATCTTGTCTTCCTGCGCCAGCATGCGGCAGAATTGGATAGCCAGTCTGTACTGCTGCGTTCCGCGTTAGAGGGACTTCAGCGAAGTATCAGGGAGGCGCAAACAAGGCTCTCCGAATTGAAGCCTAAGCGGGCAACTGCACAGGCAGAAGACACTGCGACTGCGGGGTTACTGGAGCAAGCAGCACAGCGGAGACGTTCCCTTATCGACGAGCTCAGCGCAAAAATGGCCGAATGGAATGAAGAATATCCCGAGCTTAGTCTCGAAGCTGCGGAGATGCTGCAGGGACAGATCGAAGATAAAGATCGGAAGAGCGAAGAAATCAAGCAAAGGCTCGGGGTAAGCATTCCGTTTATCGAAGAGAAGTCCGCTAACATTTCTTTGTTAAGTCAGCAACTGGTCGAGTTGGACAAGAAGCTGCTGCAACTGGAAGTGCAAGAACAAGGCAAAGTTACGTTACTTGAAGAAAAACGTCTTCGTCTGTCAACATGGATCGGCGAAGAAGCCGTGGAGAAGCTGCTGCCTGAAACGGAGCGGCGTCTGCAAGCGCTGCGCCAGGCGGCGCAGGAAAGCCGCAAGCAGCAAATGGAAAGCGATGCTCTCCATCGGGAGACGGATCAGGCCTATGCTTTGGCACAGCAGGCGGCCAAAGCTTCCGCCGAGCAGGAAACGGAGTGTCTGGAGCGCTGGCAGAGTGAACTCGCCGCTTCTCCGTTTCAGAACGAGGCCGAAGCGAACGAGGCTTACCTGGATCCTGAACAGGCGGACAGCGATGCCCTTAAGATTAAGAATCATCGTGATCAGGAAACCGAGCACGAGATCAATCTTAAGGAGCTGGATGCTAAGCTGGACGGGAGAATCGTAACAGAGGAAGATTGGCAGCTTGCGGTTCAAACCCTGGAACTGGCAAAAGACATGGATGAAGCCGCCCTGCAAGGAAAAGCCCGCGCCGAGCGCGACTTGGAGGATTTAGGGATAAGACATTCCAGGTGGAAGAAACTGGAGGCCGAAAGGCTGAAGCTGGAGCATCAGTCCGGATTGCTGGGCAAACTCCAGTCCTCGCTGCGCGGCAACGCCTTCGTGGAGTATGTCGCCGAAGAGCAACTGATGAACGTCAGCCATGCCGCTTCACAGCGACTGCGTTCACTGACCAAGCAGCGGTACGCCTTGGAGACGGACTCTGGCGGAGGTTTTGTCATATGTGACGATGCCAATGGGGGCGTGAAACGACCTGTCTCCACACTATCGGGTGGCGAGACTTTTCTGACCTCTCTGGCGCTGGCACTGGCATTATCCGCACAAATACAGTTGCGGGGACAGTATCCGTTGCAATTCTTTTTCCTTGATGAAGGATTTGGCACGCTCGATCCGGAGTTACTGGATACGGTGATCACTTCGCTAGAGCATTTACATCACGATCATCTTGCCGTAGGAATTATTACGCATGTAACGGAGCTGCGTTCACGTCTGGCCCGTAAGCTGGTCGTCATTCCGGCTGAGCACGGAGGCGACGGTTCAAGAGTAGTTATGGAATTGATGTAAGGCGTTACTACGTGACGCAGATCACAGATACAGTATCACCCTGCTGTTATACTACAGTTAGCCGACATCAATTATTGCAAGCACCCCGACGGACGTATTGGTGACAGAGATTGCATTTCACATTTCGGTCCAATACGTCCGTGCGACGAGCTAACTCGCTGAGTGAGCAGGGTGCTTCTTTTTTTGCCCTTTTTT
>DJTQ01000412.1:0-12211 GCA_002439285.1 Paenibacillaceae bacterium UBA6304 | reverse complement strand
TTTTTTTGCCCTTTTTTTCCGGTATGATAACATGTAGAAGAAGCTGTTTAAACATACATTTTTTGAGCTTGAATCGAATTTCCTATTCTATTTACACTAATCTAGGAGGGTTGCAGGTGGAAAATTGTTTATTTTGCAAAATTGCGGAAGGCTCGATCCCATCGAATAAAGTGTATGAAGATGATCAGTTTCTTGTATTTCACGATATTCAGCCGGCGGCTCCGACGCATGTGCTGATCATTCCGAAGAAGCATATCGCGACGATGAATGATGCGGGACCGGAGGATTTTGCCTTGATCGGGGAAATGCACCGCATCGCTCAGGAAGTGGCCAAAACGCTAGGGGTGGCGGAGAGCGGATACCGATTGATCAACAATTGCGGTGTGGACAGCGGACAAGCGGTATATCATATTCATTACCATTTGCTTGGCGGAGCAAAGCTCGGTGCGCTGGTTCAAAATTCTAATTCGCACGCCTGATTTGTGCATGGTTATTCTTCCATATATTAAAAATAGGCCGTTCAGGTTGACACCCTATTTATTTTTCCCCTATAATGAAGAATGATGAACCGTGTTATGCTCTTGGACGGTCTGGTCGGAGGGAGGGAAAACTGGTGTCTGAAACTAAAGTTCGCAAAAACGAGACAATTGATGCTGCACTTCGTCGCTTTAAACGCTCTATCGCTAAAGATGGCGTATTGGCTGAGGTGAAGAAACGTAAGCATTATGAAAAGCCAAGCGTAAAGCGCAAGAAAAAGTCTGAGGCTGCTCGTAAAAGAAAGTTTTAGGAGGATTATGCTACCATGAATCTTAGCGAGCGATTGAACGAAGATATGAAGCAAGCGATGAAGAGTCAAGACAAGTTCAAACTCTCCACCATTCGAATGGTTCGTGCTACTATAAAGAATCTTGAGATAGATTTGAAAAGAACTTTGGACGATAATGAAGTGCTTGATATCCTAAGTCGTGAAATCAAACAGCGCAAAGATGCCCTCCAAGAATTTGAAAAAGCGGGTCGTGACGATCTTGCCGCCAACGTCAAAGCGGAAGCCGAGATCATAGCCGAATACCTTCCCGAACAGCTGAGTGAAGAAGAAATTAAAGTCATTGTACAGCAGACCATCCAGGAAACCGGTGCTACTTCCAAAGCTGAAATCGGGAAAGTGATGAGCGCGCTGATGCCTAAGGTCAAAGGCCGGGCAGATGGCAAGCTCGTTAATCAGGCAGTTCAACAGCTTTTGCAATAGGTGAAACGAAAGCAACACCCTCTACATTTCGTAGAGGGTGTTTTTTCTGTTTCTCATAAATGAGACTCCACCCGCATACTTTGTAAAGTAGAGGAAGGAGGATTGCCTCATATGAGCCGGTTTGTCCGCAAATTCCGTAAATGGACGGTCGATGCGCTCGACTTGCCGAGTGATCTCGTACTTGATTTACCTAGGCTCACCTTAATCGGAGGTAAGCAGCTTTACATAGAGAACCATCGGGGGGTAGTACATTTCTCCCCGGAATCCTTACATCTGAAACTCAGTCAAGGCATGCTTGAGGTTGAAGGGAGCGGACTTGTCATTAAGGAGATTATGCCGGAGGAAGTTGTGATTGAGGGGCGTATCTCCGGTATTAAATATCGCGAAACGGAGGAATCCTAGTGAAGGCACCGGTATTTTCCCAATTGCATGGAACCGTGACCGTCGTGATTCGCGGCGAGAATATCGAACGTTTCATTAACGAACTCTCTCGCGGCGGCATTCAGATCTGGAATTTAGTGCCCTTGCCGGACGGGAAGATGGAAATGAATTTGCAGGTGGCGGACTTTTTTTCTTTGCGTCCGCTTTTAAAAAAGACGGGCTGCCGCGTGCGGGTCAAGCGGCGTTCAGGACTGCCTTTTACAATGTTACGCTTATGGCGAAGAAAATGGTTCGGGGTCGGCTTTGCTCTGTTCGTAGCCGTCATTTTTAGCCTGTCCCAACTGGTGTGGGATATTGAAGTGAAGGGGAATGTGCAAATACCCGAAGAAGACGTGTTGAAGGCGGCACGCGAAGAGGGACTTTATCCATTTCAGTGGATCTTCTCATTGCCTGGGCAGGACAAGCTTTCGGCGGAGTTGAACCGGAAGTTGCCGGGAACGTCTTGGGTCGGGGTCTCCCGAACAGGAACCAAAATCTCAATTCAGATCGTTGAGGCGACGGAGCCAAAAGAACAAGGACTTGTGAGCCCGCAGCATCTGGTTAGCAAGGCGGATGCGATCATTACTTATATTTTTGCGGAAAAGGGTCAACCGGAAGTAAAGAAGAACGACAGAGTCAAGAAGGGGCAGATTCTTGTGTCGGGGTTTCAAGGGGGCAAGGCCGTAGTCTCCAAGGGCGAGGTTAGGGGTAATGTGTGGCATGAGTATAAAATCGAAATCCCGCTTGTACGCAAACAAAAGGTATATACCGGGGAGAAGAAAGAGCGCGGCTATCTCTTTTTTGGAAAAACGGCGATTCAATTGACGGGTTATGGAAAAGTAGCCTTCGATCGCTCCCAGGTGCTCACGGAGTTCGATCCTTTGACTTGGAGAAGTCTGAAGCTTCCGATCGGCTGGATGAGCGAAAAAGTGCTTGAAACGACTGAACTCGAAATCAAGCTGTCCAGAGAGCAAGCACTTAAGGACGGAATTGAGCGGGCGAAGAGAGATGTTTTGGCCAAAAACGGGGCGACAAGTCTCATTTTGGATCAAAAAATTTTGCATGAGAAGACAGACAATGGTAAAGTTTATATGAAAGTGCTTTTTGAAGTAGAACAAAATATAGCGGAAGAACTTCCGATAGTACATGATCAAGGAGAATGAGCTATTTGTCAGAACAACTATACAGTATAAAGATAACGCTTCAAAATGCGGCAGAAGGATTGTCTCTTTTCGGTCCCCAGGATGTTTTTCTAAAACTTGTCGAAGAGAAGTTGAAAGCAAGTATTGTGCTCCGAGAGTCTGAAATATCGGTAAGGGGAGAAGAGCACGAAGTAGAGCGGATACAGCAGTTGTTCGAGGTGCTCCTGGAGCTCGTCCGCAACGGATATATCCTTACCGAAAGAGATGTGCTCTATGCCATCGATCTCGCGAAGGAGCTTCGCGCAGATCAGCTCCTTGATTTATATAAGGGCGAAATTGCCACTACTTACCGTGGAAAACCCTTAAGAGTCAAGACGATCGGACAGAAGCATTACGTCAGTACTATTAAGAAGAGAGATATCGTCTTCGGAATTGGACCGGCCGGTACCGGTAAAACCTATTTGGCTGTAGTTCTGGCCATTACGGCTTTGAAAGAAGGTTCGGTGAAACGGATTATTTTAACCCGACCTGCCGTGGAAGCCGGTGAGAGCCTTGGCTTCCTCCCAGGTGATTTGCAGGAGAAGGTAGACCCGTATTTACGCCCTTTGTATGATGCGCTTTACGATGTTATGGGACCGGATCAAACAGCGAAAGCGCTTGAGCGCGGCCTGATTGAAATTGCTCCGCTGGCCTACATGCGCGGCCGGACGCTCGACGACTCTTTTATTATTTTGGACGAGGCCCAGAATACGACACCCGAGCAGATGAAAATGTTCTTGACCCGGTTAGGCTTTGGTTCAAAAATGGTTATCACCGGCGATGTCACCCAGATTGATTTACCGAAAGGTAAGAAGTCGGGCTTGATTGAAGCCAAGAAAATCTTGGAGAACATCGATGAAATCGGATTCGTATTTTTTACGGAGTCGGATGTTGTCCGTCATTCACTTGTACAGAAAATAATTGTAGCTTATGACCGTGCTGCTGAAAATCAGGGTTAACCATCCAGCCCTTGAACCCTCCCTGACGGGATTCATCAGGTCATTACATTAGCGTTGCTGCATTTCAAAGTAATGCGTAGACCAGGGTTCGACGGGCTTTAAATTTTTCAGGAGGGCTGTCTCAATGACCTCAAACTCAAACGATCGACACGAGAAAAGTAAACTTCATGCCAGAACCTCAGGGTGGAAACACAGCGCATCGGTACGTTATGTACTGTATGTGCTGTTAATTGTCATGCTTTATGTGAGCATGTCCCCCAAATTGCTGCCTGAAACTTATGATATTGCCGTAGGATTGCCAAGCGATAAGGAAATTTTGGCTCCGATGGAGATTCCGAATACAAAGGCAACTTTAAAAGCTCAGGAAGAAGCTGCAGAGAGGGTAGGACAAGTCTATACCATACTGCCGCTCCGCAATGAATCGTTGGTCGCACAGCTGATCGACCGGATCTTCCGGCTGAATCAGGACGACCAGGTGGCGACGGAAGATAAAATTAATATTTACCGTGAAGAGCTGCCGCAGCGCGTTAAGGACCACGTCCAGAATTTCATCATGAATAACCGAAACTCGGGGTCTTATTCTTCGACGCTTTTTCAGGAAGTGACGCAAAAGGTAGACGAACAGCAGTATCATATTTCAGAAGAAACATTCATCAAGATTCCGAAGCTGACTCCCGAGGACATCAATGAGATGAAACCGGTGGCAGCGGACATTGTCGCACGTCTGATGACGGACCAGATCGTCGACGCTCAGACGGCGCGGGCCAAGGTGGCCGAAATGGTCAGCACAAGTTCGCTCAGCAAACGGATTTCACGTGAAGTCGTGCAGGAACTTGCAAGGCTCTCGATTACCGCCAATAAATTTTATGATGAAGAAGCGACGAAAAGTGCAAAGGTAGAGGCACGGGAAAATACGCCGACCGTTTACATCAAGCAGGGCGATGTCCTCGTTGAAAAGGGCGAGAAAATTACCCAGGAAATGTATACGCTTCTTGAAAAGAACGGATTGCTCAAGGATGAGGTGAATTATTGGCCGCAATTCGGTCTCGTTTTGCTGGCATCATTAATGACGATCGGGCTCATTATGTTCATGCGCCAATCGGAGGGAATCAGCAGGTTTAAATACAATAACTCGCAGTTCGTCATGTTGTTACTGATTATTTTGATTACCATCATTTCGATGTACATTATTTCGATCGTACAGAACGAACAACGTCCTTACATCGGTTACCTGGCGCCTGTGGCGACCGGTGCCATGCTGATTACTCTATTGATCGACCTGTCACTGGCTTATATTTGCTCGATCTTGTTTAGTATATTGGCCAGCGTGATTCTAAATGTCCACCAGGGACAAATTTTCGATTTCCAGTTTGGTTTTTTCGCGTTCGTTATTTCGTTCGCTTCGATATTTGCAATACATCGTGCGAGCCAGAGATCTACGCTCCTTAAGGCCGGTATCATGATTTGCCTGTTCGGCTCTGCAGCCGTCTTTACGCTCATCGTGATCAACAATAACGGCTGGACGGAGTCGAGCACCTTGTATGCGATCGGTTTCGCGATTGCGGGAGGATTGCTAACCACGATTCTGGTCATCGGGCTGATGCCGTTCTTTGAAGTAACGTTCGGAATCCTGTCGGCACTGAAGCTGGTGGAATTGTCCAACCCGAATCACCCCTTGCTCCGCAAGCTGCTAACTGAAACGCCGGGTACATATCACCACAGCGTAATGGTCGGCAATTTATCGGAGGCGGCTGCGGAAGCGATCGGCGCCGACGGATTGCTGTGCCGCGTCGGATCGTATTATCACGATATCGGCAAGACGAAGCGTCCAAGCTATTTTATTGAGAACCAGAACAATATGGAGAATCCGCATGATTTCATCGATCCCAAACTGAGCAAATCGATTATTATTGCCCATGCCAGGGACGGAGTTGAAATGCAGAAGGAATACAAGCTGCCGAAGCCGATTCGAGATATAGCCGAGCAGCACCATGGTACGACCTTTTTACATTATTTCTATCACAAGGCGGTTTCTCTTGCAGAAGAACAAGGGGTAGAGCCGGATTTTACGGAAGATGATTTCCGCTACCATGGTCCGAAGGCTCAATCAAAAGAAGCAGCGGTGGTAGGCATCGCCGACAGCGTCGAGGCTGCCGTTCGCTCCTTGCGCAAACCGACGGTGGAGCAGGTGGAGACGATGATTGAGAAAATTATTAAGAGCCGCCTGGATGATCACCAATTCAATGAATGCGATTTAACGATGCGGGAGCTTGATTTGATTGCCCAAACGCTGAAAGAGACGGTAATGGGGATATTCCATTCCCGGATTGAATATCCGGAGCAGATCAAGAAGACAAAAGTGAATGACGAGAAGGATAGGGGGCTTGATGTGAATGGGACTAAGTCTGGCTTGGAACAATGAACAGGAGATTTTGGAGATTGGTGAAGACATGATTGAATTGCTGGACAAGCTGCTGCAACAAGCGGGCGCGGTTGAAGGAGTGAATGAAGGGGAAGTGGCCCTTACCTTTGTTACCGATGAGGCCATTCATGAATTGAATCGGGAATACCGCGGGATCGACCGCCCGACGGACGTGCTATCGTTCGCGATGAACGAGTCTCTGGATGAGGAAATGGATATCGTCTATGAGCTTGAAGAGGGCGAGGAACTGGATGATCTGACCGATGTACTCGGAGATATCATTATTTCCGTGGAACGCGCCCAGGTGCAGGCGGAGGAGTATGGTCATTCCCTTACCCGTGAAATTGGATTTTTGTTTGTGCACGGTTTTTTGCATCTGCTCGGCTATGATCATCAGGATGTGGCGAGCGAGAAAGTGATGATGGGAAAACAAGAAGCCGTTTTGGCCCAGGTCGGGCTTGTCCGCTAATGATTTCCCGGCGTAAATGGAGCGCCACCTTTCGAAGTGCCTGGAGCGGAATATGGACTTCATTGCGAACTGAGCGAAATCTCCAGGTTCATGTAACGGCGGCGATTATTGTGATCCTGGCCGCGCTCTTTTTTGAACTGCCGGTGCGGGACTTGGCGTTGCTCCTGCTGGTAATATCCTTAGTTATTACGGCTGAGTTATTGAATACCGCTATTGAAGCTGCAGTTGATCTGGTGACTCCGGAATGGCATAGACTGGCCAAAATCGCCAAGGATGCCGCAGCCGGGGCCGTCCTGGTCGCCGCGGCTTTTGCCGTTCTGATCGGAATTTTATTATTCTATAACCCGATAATATCCTGGCTTGGCTAGGGCTTGTGATCAAATGAATGGGAGATGATAGATATGAATATCGATTACAGCGCTTTGCTTCAGGAAGCTATCAAAGCTCGGACCGCGGCCTACATTCCTTATTCCGGCTTCGGGGTCGGGGCGGCTCTGCTGGATCAGGACGGCCATGTACACCATGGCTGTAATATAGAAAATGCGGCCTATGCGCCAACCAACTGTGGCGAACGCACGGCAATTTTCCGGGCGATTGCGGACGGGTTACAACCTGGAACCTTCAAGGCTATAGCGGTTGTCGGCGATACGGAAGGTCCGATCTCGCCATGCGGCGTTTGCCGGCAGGTCATGCTTGAGTTGTGCGGACCGGATATGCCGGTCATTCTCGGAAACCTCAAAGGAGATATCCGTGAGACTACAGTAGGCGAATTGCTTCCTTACTATTTCAGCTCCTCTGATTTGAACGAAAATTAATAAGAACCTCTACAAAGACCTTCTATACGGAAAGGAACAATATTATGGCTAAAAATAAATTCAAATCTGGCTTTGTGGCCATCGTCGGCCGGCCGAATGTCGGCAAATCGACTCTGATGAATCAAATTATCGGTCAAAAAATCGCAATCATGTCCGACAAACCGCAAACGACCCGGAATAAAATTCATGGAGTTTATACTTCTGAAGAAATGCAGGTTGTTTTCCTAGATACGCCCGGCATCCACAAGCGCCAGTCGAAGCTCGGCGATTATATGAATACGACCGCATTGAACACACTAGGGGAAGTTGAAGCGGTTCTGTTCCTTGTCGATACGGCCGAGGGATTAGGTGGCGGAGACCGTTTTATAATCGAACAACTGAAGAACGTTCGCACACCCGTCATTCTCGTTTTGAACAAAATCGACCGCATTCAGCCCGAAGAACTGCTGCCGATCATTGAGGAATACCGGAAGCTGTATGATTTTGCGGAAATTGTACCAGTGTCGGCCAAACTGGGTAATAATGTGAATACCCTGCTGGAGCAAATTGGAAAATACTTACCGGAAGGTCCGCAATATTATCCGGAAGACCAGGTTACCGACCACCCGGAGCAGTTTGTCTGCGCCGAGCTCGTTCGGGAGAAGATTCTGCATCTGACTCGGGAAGAAGTGCCGCATTCCATTGCCGTAACTATTGAAGATATGCGTGTGGAAGAGAATGGAGTTGTATACATCTCGGCCGTCATATTTGTGGAACGGGATTCCCAAAAGGGAATCATTATCGGAAAGCAAGGCTCACTGCTTAAAGAAGTCGGAAAGCTGGCTAGACAAGACATCGAGAATTTGCTCGGCTCCAAGATCTTCCTGGAACTCTGGGTTAAGGTGAAAAAAGACTGGCGGAACCAGGAACGCATATTGAAAGATCTCGGCTTCCACAAGGGTGTCTAAATCGGCCTTTTATTCTGGGAGTTATTGCAACGTATAGATCAGGCTCACCCGTACATCCTATTCTTTGAAGATGCAGGCGTCATTTCCGAAGAAAGGATGAATACGAATGCGAGATTTTTCGTGGAAGTATTTTGCAATGACTGGAGATGTCGATGCTTATTTGTTATACAAAGAAGCTGCCGGCAATCCCGAGGAGGAGGCCGCAGCTGCGGAGGAACTGTTTATTCAAGAAGAACAGGCCGAATAACCGGCACTGGGTGTTTTATTAGAATGAGGTTAGGCTTGGGGGAAGAGACATGCTATACAGGGTGGAAGGCATTGTCATCCGCAGCATGGACTACGGCGAGGGAAATAAAATCATTACGCTCTGCACGGAGTCCCATGGCAAAATAGGGGTACTGGTACGCGGGGCAAAAAAGGTAAAGAGCCGTCATGCAGCATTGACCCAGCTATTTACCTTTGGGGAATTTGCATTTTTTCGCCAAAACAGCGGGTTAGGTACTTTGAATTCAGGTGAGATTATTGAATCTCACTTTTCTTTACGAGAAGACCTGTACCTGGCTGCCTATGCTTCTTATGCTTGCGAATTGCTTGACAAGACGCTTCAGGATGAAGAAGTCGGGAGCTTTTGGTTCACGCAGTTAAAGGCTTGTCTGGAAGGATTGTCGGCGGGGAAGGATCCGCAGGGGGTTATCCAATTGTTTGAGATGAAAATATTGCAGGCGGCAGGGGATGGGCCTTCATTCGAAGCGTGTATCTCCTGTGGACGGGTGGATGATTCCTTGGCGGTCAGCCCGCGGCTGGGAGGAAAGCTATGCCGTGCATGTCGTCATCATGATCCGGCGGCTCTGCAATTATCTCCCGGAACGCTTAGATTATTGTCTCTTTTTGAAAGAATGGATTTAAGAAGACTTGGGAATATCGAAGTAAAGGATACAACTAAAAAAGAACTTAAAACCGTAATGCGGGCCTTTATTGATATTCAGCTCGGACTTCGATTGAAATCCCTGCAATTTCTAGACCAATTGGATAAATATGAAATTTGACGAATCTTTTAAAATCATATATTATAGTTAAGAATTTCTTCTAATGGAGACTCATGCGTTGAACGGGAAGAGTAATGGGTATAAGACCGATAAGCGAGCCGGGGATAGTGCAAGCCTGGCCGGAGAACTCATGAAAAGGCACCCCGGGAGCTTGAGAAATTGTTCGTGAAAAGCGGATTTACATCGGGCCGGAGTCATCGGCGCTTTGCAAATCAAGTAGGGTGGAACCGCGGGACTTCGCTCCCGTCCCTATGTCTGGCAGCAGGCGTAGGCGGCGGGAGTTTTTTGCGTCTTCCGGCGTCTACGCCTTGAACTGACCTAAATATGTTTGAAGGAGTTGTAGTTCATGAATTTTCAACAAATGATTTTGACCCTACAGCAGTTCTGGGCGGAACAGAACTGTATCGTGGTCCAGCCATATGACGTGGAGAAAGGCGCAGGTACGCTGAATCCCATGACTTTCTTGCGTTCCATCGGACCTGAGCCGTGGAATGTAGCTTACGTCGAGCCATCCCGCCGTCCGGCCGATGGCCGTTACGGGGAGAACCCGAACCGGCTGTATCAGCATCACCAGTTTCAGGTCATTTTGAAGCCTTCGCCGGACAATATCCAGGAAATTTATTTGGAGAGTCTGAAGCGGCTCGGCATCAACCCGTTGGAGCATGATATCCGTTTTGTCGAGGATAACTGGGAACATCCGGGCTTGGGCGCATGGGGACTCGGTTGGGAGGTTTGGCTCGACGGAATGGAAATTACGCAATTCACTTATTTCCAACAGGTCGGCGGCATCGAAACCAGCCCGGTTGCCGTGGAAATTACCTATGGCATGGAGCGTCTTGCCTCGTATATTCAGGACAAGGAGAACGTGTTCGATCTGGAGTGGGTTGACGGAACAAGCTATGGTGATGTTTTTCACCAGGCGGAATTCGAACATTCGAAATATACCTTTGAAATTTCCGATGTGAAAATGTTGTTCACTCTGTTCAATATGTATGAGCAGGAAGCAGGCAAAGCGATGGAGCAGCACCTTGTTTTTCCGGCTTATGACTATGTACTGAAATGTTCACATACCTTCAATCTCTTGGATGCCCGCGGGGCAATCAGTGTAACGGAACGGACAGGGTACATTACCCGGGTGCGGAATTTGGCCCGTCAGGTGGCGGCTACTTACCTTGAGGAACGTGAAAAGCTCGGATTCCCGATGCTGCAAAAAGGAGGCGTTGTCCGTGACTAAGGATCTGTTGTTTGAAATCGGGATGGAAGAAATGCCTGCTCGTTTTATCCGCGCGGCTATGGAGCAATTAAAAGACCGTTTGGAAAAATGGCTTAAGGAATCGGTTATTTCGTATGAAGCCGTGGAGAGCTATGCAACCCCGCGCCGTTTGGCCGTGCTCGTTAAAAATGTGGCCGAAAAGCAGGAGGATGTTCACGAGGAAGTGAAGGGACCTTCCCGCAAAATTGCCCTCGGCGAAAACGGTGAGTGGAGCAAGGCCGCTTTGGGATTTGCTCGCAGTCAGGGCGTGGACCCGGAGCAGTTTACATTTAAGGAACTTTCGGGAACGGAATATATTTATGTCAGCAAAAGCCGGGCAGGGGTAGAAACAAAGACGATCGTAGCTGATGGCTTAAACGGAATATTGCATGCGATGAACTTTCCGAAAAATATGCGTTGGGGCAGCAATGACTTTAAATTTGTGCGCCCGATTCGTTGGATGGTGACTCTTTTTGGTGAAGAGATTATCGAACTCGAGGTAGCCGGCGTGAAATCCGGAAATGTCACGAGAGGCCATCGTTTTCTTGGTCAGGATACGGTTATTTCGACACCTTCCGCTTATGTCGAAGCCATGCGCGCACAACATGTGATCGTTGATGTCAATGAACGGGAAGCGTTGATTAAGAATCAAATCAAGGCTCTGGCAGAAGAAAAAGGCTGGAATATCGCAGTGAAAGACGATTTGCTGGAAGAGGTTCTGTTCCTGGTCGAAACACCGACCGTGTTGTTCGGCAAATTTGAGGAATCTTTCTTGAACATTCCTCAAGAGGTTCTGATTACTTCGATGCGTGAGCATCAGCGTTATTTCCCGGTATTGGATGAGCAGGGCGCCCTGCTGCCATTCTTCGTAACGGTAAGAAACGGGGATAACCGCTCGCTCGACCTGATCGCAAGAGGGAATGAGAAAGTACTCCGTGCTCGTCTGTCCGATGCGAAATTTTTCTATGAAGAAGATCAAAAACTGGCGATCAAGGACGCGCTTTCGAAGCTGGAAAGCATCGTGTTCCATGAAGAGCTTGGAACGGTCGGAGATAAGGTTCGCCGGATCCGCCGGAATGCGGAGAAGCTGTCCGATTTGCTTGGTATTGATACGGGAACAGCGGAATCCGTAAGCCGTACTGCGGAGATCTGCAAATTCGACCTGGTAACGCAAATGGTCTATGAATTCCCTGAACTGCAAGGCGTCATGGGTGAGGATTATGCCCGTAAGGCCGGTGAAACCGAGGCGGTGGCGAAGGGAATCTTCGAACACTATCAACCGCGGTATTCGGGCGACAGTGTTCCTGCATCAAGCGTCGGCTCTATCGTAAGTATTGCTGACAAAATCGATACAATCACCGGTTGTTTTTCCATCGGCATTATTCCTACGGGATCCCAGGACCCATACGGACTTCGCCGTCAGGCTGCCGGTATCGTTCAAATTATTCTGGAGC
>DJTQ01000411.1:557-5295 GCA_002439285.1 Paenibacillaceae bacterium UBA6304 | reverse complement strand
CATAAACAACGTAGATTAGTATAGCACAGATCAGTTATAAAAGTAAATGCCGCTTCCTCCCGTCTAATCGGAAGAACTCAACAACTGTTTCGCGGTTTCGGCATCATTCGTAATTTGTGCGATCAGTTCATCGATTCCATTGAATTTACGTTCGTTACGAATGAAATCGATCACTTCCACCAGCAAACTTTCTCCATAAAGTTGACCGTTAAAATCGAACAGATGCACTTCTAGAGAAGGACGTGATACATTGTCGTGAAAAGTCGGCTTGACGCCAACATTCATCACGCCGGAGAGCGCTGTCCCCCCATAGTTTGCTCTTACGGCGTAAACGCCTTTGGCCGGCAGCACAAAATGCTCATCAAGTTGCAGGTTAGCCGTCGGGAAACCGAGTTTCCGGCCACGCTTCTCTCCGTGCATAACCGTTCCCTTCATCGCATAAGGGCGGCCCAGCCACCGGTCAACAAGCCGGACATTCCCTTCCTGCAAAGCTTTGCGGATATCCGAGCTACTGACCTTCTCTCCTTCGATCAGAAAAGGAGGCACGATATTTACTTCCATCGAATCTTCGCTCAGTTCCCGGAGCATTCCCGCATGCCCTTCTCCCCGGTATCCGAACCGGAAATCGAAACCGACCACAGCAGTTTGAATCTGCAGCGGCACAAGCATCCCGCATACGAAATTATGCGGACTGACACGGGAAAAGGCGTCGTTGAATTCCACAATATATAAGTAATCCACGCCCATGCCACAAAGAATTCGCTCCTTCTCCTCAGGTGGAGTCAAGTAACCTTCGTAGTCACCTTTTTTCATGACTTCCTTCGGATGAGGATGAAAAGACATGACCGCGGATGGAAGACCGGCCTCCCCCGCAAGACGAACCGCTGTTTCAATGACGCTGGCGTGGCCTAAATGAAGTCCATCAAACTGGCCGATCGCCAGAATTTGCGGTTTAGCTGTGTTGGTAATTGTCCCAGCTGTCAAAGGATAAGTTAAATGAATTGTTTCCAAAATCGTCTCACCTGCAATTTACGCGGATTCGCTAGATTTAAATCAGTATCTGATTATTGCTCGGGATGAAAGACCTTCACGGGCGTAACAGTCCCCGTAGATTCCTCAACACAGTAAATGCCTAAAAATTGCTCTTCAGGACTATACAAGCGGATGGTCTCACCAGGTGTTACCGGCGGATGCACCACAGAATGCGACAAGCGCTGACCTTGCAGTGCTGCCTTTACTTTCTCCTCCTGCACCGTATGTGCGGGTAAATGGCTCACCGCTTGATCAACGGGGATCAGATCAGAAGACAAGGTTCCATTCTGCACTCGCTCAGCCAATTGCTCCAGAGTAAGACAACGGTCTTCTCGGATACCGGCAGACATGGTCCGTTTCAATTGATCCATGACAGCGGGTAGTCCCAAAGCCTTGCCGATATCAACGCATAAAGTACGGATATAAGTCCCCTTGGAGCATAAAGTTCGAAAAGTAATTTTGGGATGAACGGGATCCGGGATCCATGATAGCAACTCCAGCTCGTGAATCGTTACCTCACGGGGCTGACGTTCTACGGTTTTGCCCTCCCGGGCCAACTCGTACAACCGCTTGCCATCCTGTTTCAGCGCCGAATACATCGGAGGAATCTGGGAGATGGTCCCCACAAACTTCGCCAGCGCTTCCCGGACCTCGTCTTCGGTTACAGAGACCTGCTCTAATCGCTCAAGCACCGTTCCGGTCATGTCTTCCGTATCCGTGGCTATGCCAAGAATTAGAGTAGCTTCATATTCTTTAGGGAGCTCTTGCAAGTACTCGACCATGCGGGTAGCACGTCCCAGACAGAGCGGGAGAACGCCGGTTACCGCAGGATCTAGGGTCCCGGTGTGCCCGATCCGTTTCATTTTCAAAATGCCGCGGCTCTTCGCCACAACATCATGAGAGGTGAAACCGACAGGTTTTAAAATCGGCAGAATGCCTTCATAAGAATTCATAGCTGCTTCTTCACCTGCTCAATCACTCGCGGGACAATCTCTTCAAGGGTTCCTTCGATTCGCGCACCGGCAGCCCGGACGTGTCCGCCACCGCCAAAGCTTTGCGCGACGTTTGCCACATCGACTAGTCCGGCTGAACGCATGCTTACCTTCACTGCGTTTTCGTTGATTACTTTAAACAACAATCCGACTTCGACGCCTTGAATATTGCGGGGGTAATTCACAATTCCCTCCAAATCTTCATGGATCGCACCGGTCATCTTCATATCATTATCATTGAGTGATACCCAGCTGATTTTACCGTCCTCACTGATTTGCAGCTCGTTCAGCGCACGGGTTAACAAACGCAGTTGCGGCAGCGTCATTTGCTCCAGGAGCAACTCCGACAAGCCAGGTCCGTCAACGCCATATTCAAGCAATGTAGATGCGGCCGCCATCACCTTAGGAGTCGTACTGGAATAACGGAATCCGCCCGTATCGGTCAAAAGCCCGGTGTAAATAGCAGTTGCTACGCTTTGATTCATCTCCAGCTTCATAAACCGGATCAGGTCATACAGAATTTCGACCGTTGCCGCAGCATTAGGGATGATGAGATTAACTTCGCCATAAGCATCATTGGTGGGATGGTGGTCAATGTTCAAAATTCGGGCGTCTTCGGAAAAATGAAGACTACTCTTGCCCGTTCGTTTGAAATCAGCGCAATCCACACAAATCACAAATTTATGGGACTCAGAAAGCGGCGTTTGGGACAGATCAACGATATGTTCCGACTGCCATAAATACTCCATCCGTTTTGGAATCGGTCCCTCATTAACCATAACGTATTTTTTACCCAGACATGAGAGAAGCCAGCCTACCACAAGGGTAGAGCTGACTGCATCTCCGTCCGGCTGTACATGCGACACGACTAGGAATTGATCATGCTCCGTCAAAAACTGCTGCGCTTGCCGGAACTCCCGTTCATAAGTCTGCATTGCCGTCTCCTTTAAAATCTAATTTTCATCCTCGTGCGAAATATCTCCAAGAATCTTCTCAATCCGGCTGCCGTAAGCAATCGATTCGTCGATCTTGAAGATTAATTCCGGGGTATATCTGAGGCGTATTCGTTTGCTAAGCTCGGTGCGCAAGAAGCCGCCCGCTTTCTCCACTCCTTTTAATGAAGCCTGCTTCGTCTCTTCATCTCCAAAGACGCTCAGATATACTTTGGCTTGCGATAAATCGCTAGTCACATCGACGCCGGTCACGGTGACAAATCCGATGCGGGGATCTTTGAGCCCGCTCTGAATCAACACGCTGAGTTCTTTCTTGATCTGTTCGGCTACGCGGCCGGTACGATTTTTGGCCATGTGTGACACCTCACCTTATTTCGGTTCGACGGTTTCCATAATAAACGCTTCGATAACGTCGCCTTCTCTGAGGTCGTTATAATTATCGAGGGTAATTCCGCATTCATAGCCTTGCGCAACATCCTTCGCGTCATCTTTAAACCGTTTAAGCGAGTCGATTTTGCCTTCGAAAACAACGATACCGTCGCGGATCAAGCGAGCTTCCGCAGAACGCGAAATCTTGCCTGAAGTAACCATACATCCCGCAATGGTTCCCACTTTGCTGATTTTGAATGTGTTGCGGACTTCGGCGTGTCCGATAACTGTTTCCTTGTATACAGGGTCCAGCATACCTTTCATCGCCTGTTCGATTTCCTCGATCGCGTTATAAATAACGCGGTGCAAACGGATATCGACTTTCTCTTGATCAGCAGTTGCTTTAGTCTGGCTGTCCGGACGAACGTTAAAGCCGATAACGATCGCGTTCGAAGCTGCTGCCAGAATAATGTCGGATTCCGTAATGGCACCGGCACCGCTGTGAATAATTTTTACGCGGACGCCTTCCACTTCGATTTTCTCCAAAGAGCTCTTGAGCGCTTCAACCGTACCTTGAACATCCGCTTTGATAATGACGTTAAGATCCTTGATCTCGCCTTCTTTGATGTGGCGGAACAAGTCGTCCAACGTGACGCGCGTATTGGCACCAAGATCGGATTGACGCTGTGTAATCGCCCGTTTATCCGCGATGGAACGCGCTTTGCGCTCATCCTCAAATACCATGAACGGATCGCCGGCATGCGGTACTTCCGTCAGACCGGTGATTTCCACCGGCGTGGAAGGTCCTGCTTCTTTCAGACGGCGTCCCTTATCGTTTACCATTGCCCGAACGCGGCCAAAACAATTCCCCGCCACGAACGCGTCGCCGACTTTCAAAGTACCGTGCTGCACGAGAATACGAGCAACCGGTCCCCGGCTCTTGTCGAGCTCGGCTTCAATAACGGCTCCGCGAGCGCGTTTGTCCGGGTTCGCTTTATATTCATTGACTTCTGCAACCAGCAAAATCATTTCAAGCAAGTCTTCGAGACCCATTTTTTGTTTGGCAGAAACGTTGACGAAGATCGTTTCTCCGCCCCATTCTTCCGGAACCAAACCATACTCGGTCAATTCTTGTTTTACTTTATCCGGATTGGCATCCGGCTTGTCGATTTTATTCACCGCAACGATAATCGGAAGTCCGGCTGCCTTCGCATGGTTAACCGCTTCAACTGTCTGCGGCATAACGCCGTCATCTGCAGCCACTACGATAATCGTAATATCGGTCAGCTGGGCACCGCGGGCACGCATCGCCGTAAACGCTTCGTGGCCCGGCGTATCCAAGAACGTGATTTTCTTGTTGTTGATTTCGACTTGGTAAGCCCCGATATGCTG
>DJTQ01000411.1:0-458 GCA_002439285.1 Paenibacillaceae bacterium UBA6304 | reverse complement strand
GGTCACATTTGTCGAACGGATCGCATCGAGCAAAGTCGTTTTACCATGGTCGACGTGACCCATGATCGTTACAACCGGTGGACGTTCCATTAGATCTGCAGCTTCATCCACTTCTTCGATCGTTTCAAAACGATCATCTTCAACCGGAATCTTCACTTCCACTTCCACGCCGAAATCACCGGCAAGAAGCAGAATAGTGTCAATATCAAGCTCTTGGTTGATCGTAGCCATGACGCCGAGCGTGATCAACTTCTTAATGACTTCGGAAGCATCTTTATGAAGCAATTTCGCGGTTTCGCCAACGGTCATTGTGCCGCGCACGATAATTTTCTTCGGCGTATTGTCAATCTTCTCTCGTGGAGGCTGTTGGTTATATCCGCCTCTTCCGCCGCGACCGCCTTTTCCGCCACGGTTATTCTTGTATCCGCCTTGACGGTTATCGTCAAAACCTTTGCCCG
>DJTQ01000413.1 GCA_002439285.1 Paenibacillaceae bacterium UBA6304 | reverse complement strand
CATCCGCTGAGGTGTCTGCGGTAGCTTCTGCCGCTACCTCCGACCAGGCCACCAGGTCCGAGGTAGCGATGGGGGAAGAGCCCCAGCCCCGGCCTGTATATATGCTCTTGCTCTCCCCGCGCCAATACGTATTTTGCGGCGACACCGCCGTAAAATACGTTTCATGGCGAAGACGCAGCGGAGACCCGAGTCGGGAATCGTCTTTGCTATACCCGGACACAGCGTAGCTTTCCTGCAGTCGGCCCGACAACCCAGACCCGCTCCACCCTTCCAGAGCCTGGACAATTTGGTTCCACGGAATATTCCGTACCGGTTGGACCGGCAAGAGCGAGCTCAATAGGAACGCGCCCAGCACGCAGACTACCGCCAAGGCGCTCCCGGTGGTCATTCCGCCAAGCTTGCCGCCGGTACGCAATTGATTACGAAACATGAATGCCTGCAGGACGAGACCCCAACACGCGGAACGAACAAGTGCCGGATACACAGGCACCTCTCCCGCAACTTCGATAGCAACAAGATACAGTGTCGTTGCCAAGAAAAAGAGCACAATACTGTGCTTGCTAATCGCCAGCATTTGTACCGAAACCACAAGCAGCGTCCAGCCAACCAACAAAATAAGCGCCCTGGATTCTCCGCTGATCCCGTACAGCCTTCCAGATTGAACGATCTCCGTAACATCGACCACGATCAGTTGAGCATAATCCGCAAACCAGGGAAGCCCCGTCTCTTGCCCATACAAAAAGAACAGAGCTCCTGCAACAAGCAGTGCGGAAAGTGGAGCATGCAAATAAGCCGGCAGGTGTAAGCAGCCGGCAGCAAGCAGGATGCCGGTCACACTCATGAATAGCACAATGAGCTTGTTCGACTCTTCACCCAAAAAAGAATGCAACGGGTACAGCCATTCTCCAAACATACCAAGCAAAAGCAAAGATAGGATAAGATGCTGTCCCGCTTCTCTCAGTCGCCCCCTGCCGCTTGGCACAAAGGAACGGACCGAAGTGTCTTGATATGCGCCAACGGCAGGACTGCCGGCTTGCGCCCTAAGCGATGACATGCCTTGCCCCTCCCTTCGGCTGCACCGACACTCCGTCGAAATAATGCGTCAAGTCAATCAGGGTCAGGCCCTTCTCCCGCAACGCTTCGGCGAGGCGGACTGATTCGGTATTCCCCTGCGTGCCGCACGCATACCATATTTCCAGGGCTGCCCCCCGCTTTAATAAATGTAGAGCCGTTTCGCCCAGTTCCGGAGTCAAATGCCCCGTAATAAACGTCAGGCTTTGACGATGCAGTGAAGCCTGCGCGCTCCGCAGAAGCTCGGCACTCGACAATCCCGGAGCCAACGCGGCGCCTGCCAATAGGTCGAGCCCCTCTTTTAATCCGCTTTTGCCCGAGAAAATCGGGACAGACCTGAACCCCGTCACACTCATGCCTCCATGGCGGAAGCAGGCCTCGCCGGTACGCCCGTGCACATTGCAAAACCAGGCCGCCGCCGCAGACACCGCGAGTTCAAAACGGTCTGGGGTGCGCCCCTTCGTGGGAGCCATGCTTCTTCCGGTTCTTTTGTCAGCCGGGTTGCCGCCCAAGCTTCCGGAATAAGAACTCTCCGTCGTATCCAGGAACAGACAGCGAGAATGCGATTCTGCGGGGTCGGGAATACGAGTAAGCAAGGTTCCCTTCTTGGCTGAGCTCTTCCAATGAATCCGGCGAAGCGGATCTCCAGGTTCATAAATCCGCAGGCGTCCCGTATCCGGGGTTCCCTCCATCTCGGCACTTCTCCCCATCCTGTGCCCCTCACCGTCAGGATCGGCAGCCTCAAGCTCAGGAAGGGCAATGGGCAATAGCGCAGGATGAATAACGAGAACATCATTTGCCTCTGCTCGAAGCGAGCGCTTAAACCATCCGAAAGAATCCCCCCAGGTAATCCGTACGGACTCCCCGGTGTACACGCCCCGGTTCATTTCTCTCATCAAATAAGACCCCGTATATTTCCGTTTCCAACCGCCAAAGGCAAGCCTGCCCCTCTTTGATTCCTTTTCACTGCCAGACTCCGCATACGGAGAAACCGACCACTCATCCTCAGCTTGCATCCACAAAGGGAGAAAACCGCCGGAGAGCGTAATGGTCAGCGTCATGGTCACCTCTTCACCCGCCTTGGGGTTCAAGGGAAACCAAGACCGTTCTACTCTAACTTGTTTAGGTCCGAACATCTGCAGGGCCGCTCCTTGAATAATTACGATCACGAATAACAGCAGCAGGAAAAGAAGGGATTGCCCGCCTTTCCACCCATAGAGCGCTCCCAGCAAGCCCACGGACAGAATCGCAATCGGCCACGTCCAAATGCCGCTTCTCATCGGGACCCTCCCGCCGCGGATGCACGGCTGAATACGGGAACCTCCGCCCGGTTAAGCAGCTCCGCTACGATCTGCTCGGCATAAACGCCTGAAATGACAGCTTCCGATTTTAAGACGATCCGATGGGCAAGGACGGCCTCGGCGACCGCTTTTACATCATCCGGAATTACATAAGTTCTGCCTTTAAAATAGGACATTGCCTGCGCTGCCCCCATCCAGGCCAATGTACCGCGCGGACTGATTCCAAGCGACAACTGGCGGTGTCTCCGGGAAGCATCCGCAACAGAAACCAGGTACCTTTTGATCCGCTCATCCACCAGCACAGTTCGCACCTGTCGCTGCATGGACTTCATTTCCTCGGATACAAGAACCGGTTTGACCTCTACGACCGGGTCCTGCATACGGCCGAGCATCTCGATTTCCTGTTCCGGCTCTGGATAACCCAAGGTCAGTCGCATCAAAAAGCGGTCAAGCTGGGCTTCCGGAAGTTTGTATGTCCCTTCGTATTCAAGCGGATTTTGCGTCGCCAGCAGCAGAAAGGGCTGAGGCAGGGCTCTGGTAATTCCATCAACGGTCACTTTACGCTCTTCCATGGCTTCCAGCAGCGCTGACTGGGTCCGCGGTGCTGCGCGGTTGATCTCGTCCGCCAATACGAAATGGGCATGCACCGGCCCCGGACGAAATTCGAACTGCCCGGTCTGCGGCTGATATACAGTAACTCCCGTTACATCCGTAGGCAAAAGATCGGAAGTGAATTGAATTCGGCCGAACGAACCGCCCATACAAGCGGCGAGCGTCCGAACCAGCAGCGTTTTGCCAACGCCCGGCACATCTTCAAGCAAAATGTGGCCGCCGGACAGCATCGATACGACAGCAAGTTCAATCTCCGTCCGCTTCCCGACGATAACGCGTTCCACGCGTCCCACCAGTCTCTCCAGGATCTCGCGAGCCTGTTCGTGAATCATCTTTTATCCCTCCCATAAGCAAACAACAAATCTATCAACCAGTTTCCCCAAAAACTAGCCGTCATAGACATACAAGAGGGAAAAGCCGGAACAACTTACCTAGCACGGACTCTACGTTCCTCCTGACTAGCATCGAACGAAACGATAGGATGCCCGGCAGCTTCCAGCAGCGACCGCAGTGATATCCATAATGAATCATTCTTCCGGGAGAATCGCGCGGGGGTCAAAGGAGACGTTAAATCTGCCCCTTCCGATACAAGGGTTTCCTTAAAAGGTTCTATGACCACTGTGGCATCGCCCCAAACGACGACCGCAGATTGATTTTGTTCATCCCACCTAACCTTCGCGCCTAGCCGAACCATCGTCGAACGCAGCGGAACCATGTATTGACCGTCTTCAAGCTCATATTCCCCGGCGGCCAGCTTCGTTTCAACTCCTCCGGCTTCCACAAACAGCGGCTCTCCCGGTCCAAACAGTGCGGAGTTCGGCACCACATGGCTCTCGATCCAGTCCGCGGACGGGGCCGGTTTCACTTTACTCTTGGAGGCAGCAGCCAGGTTGAAATGAACCTGCTCCTGCTCCGGCGATAGCGCACGAAAAGTATAACCGTGTTTTTTGTAAAACTTAATAATTTCAGGTAACGCCTTAACGGACTCCTCATGCCCGGTTCCATCATGCAGCAGCACAATCATCTCGTCCTTCAGCTTTTCCGAAGTCGCATTCTTGATAATTTCAGTTGCAGGGACGCCCCTCCGCTTGGAATCCCCGCTGTCTACATCCCAATCGAACACTTTATAACCGCCCTGCTCCAGAAGCTTGAAATAGGTCTTGTCAAAATGCCCGTAGGTACCGCCCGGAGCCCTAACCATAGCCGGACGAACCCCGGTGATTTCCCGCAGCACGTCTTCGGTCTGTTTGATCTGGTCCCAGAATCGGGGGAAGCTACTATATAATTCGCTATACTCATGATTATAAGTGTGGTTTCCGATGGCATGTCCGGCTTCCGTCATCCGCTGAATCAGCTCGGGAGATTGTTTGGCGTGCTCGCCCAAGACGAAAAAGGTGGCGGTCGCTTCCTCTTGTTTTAATATGGACAGCACTTGATCCGTCAGTTTACTTGGACCGTCGTCAAAAGTAAGGTACACGATCTTGTCCCCCTCTTTCTCTGACGCGGCGCGGGCGGTTGATGCGGTTAAAACCATGGACGTAAGAGAAGCCGTTACGACCTTCTCCATACTGGCGGGGCTCGCATTCTCAGGGTTTGGAGCTATAGGTGCAAGCAGAGGCTGTGCCGATACCGCAGGCAGGCCTGATTCGCGTTCCCCGTATAAGAAGGCTGCAGATATAATAATTAATATTGCGATTGCCGCCATGCAAAACTTTTTTAAACCGGACATCCATCTTCTTCTCATATATTTCTACCTCCGCCGTTTATATCAATCATTTTGATCGCTTTCTGATAGATTGTATGAAGGTAGATAACAAATTAGACTTCCTAATCTTTGCCGCAGATTGAGAGATAAGATAAACGTTCATTTCCGCAAAAAATAAGGATGACCCATCGCAAGTCCTTCGGACAAGCAATAGGTCATCCTTATAATTTAATTCAAGGATCGGACGGCCTCCAAGACCTGGTCGGCATGCCCCTTAACCCTGACGCCGCGCCATTCCTTAACGAGCGTTCCACTCTCATCGATCAAAAAGGTCGAGCGCACGATCCCTTCGTATTCGCGCCCGTACAACTTTTTGAGTTGCCAGACTCCGAACATGCGGCAGACCTCATGATTCTCATCCGACAAGAGCGGAAACGGCAAATTCTGCTTCTCCTTAAACCGGTCATGCGATTTGACGGGGTCTCCGCTAATGCCGAACACGACCGCCCCCTCTTCCTGAAGCTGGCCGCTTCGGTCACGGAAATCGCAGGCCTCCTGCGTGCAGGCGGGGGTCATATTTTTGGGGTAAAAATAGATTACTACCTTTCGCCCGCGAAAATCGCTAAGCGCCACTTCTCCCCCGCCGCTGGCCGGGAGACGGAAGTCGGGAACGGACTGCCCTATTTGAATCTGTCCATCTGTCATCATATTTCCTCCTTAACCAACCAAAACTATATAAGAAGAACTGAAGAATATAATGCAGGCAAGGGAGTAAAATGATTCTGAAGAAACGGAGTGGTCGCCTTTGTTTCCGGATTTCCACCTCGTTTGAATCTATAAAATCATGAAATCCGGAAACAACAGCGATCGTAAGAACATTTTACGCACTTGCTCTTACATTAACTTCTATAGTTCATCTTATTTAGTGTCAAAATAAGATAAATTGATTGTAATTATAAAAGAAATTATAATGTAATGATATGAAGACATCCATTTTTGAAGCGAATTCATTCGTTTTTCTCTGAAAGGACGAACAAAATGACAAAACGCACAAAACGAGCGATCATCTGGTCCGTGGTTGGAGTACTGATCGTCGTAGCCGCCTTCGTGGCTTATTATTTCATCGCCATTTACAATCAAGTGGACGACTTCCAGAAAACCGGCGAAAACTCTCCGTTTTATAATGTAGAACCTACCGAAACCAAGACGCCCGAACCTCCAAAATGGGAAGGAACCGAGCGCGTCAATATCCTGCTGATGGGCGTTGATGCCCGCGGCTTGAAGAAGGGCGAGATTCCCCGTTCCGATACGATGCTTGTGGCTTCGCTCGATCCGGTCGCCAAAAAGATAAATCTGTTCTCTATTATGCGCGATACCTACACAGAAATTCCCGATCATGGATCAGACCGAATTAACAGTGCGATAACGCATGGGCCGAATACGGCAATGAAGGCGGTATCCGATCTTCTCGGCATTCCGGTCCAATATTATGTATATACCGACTTCCAGGGATTCATTGAGCTTGTGGATGCCGTTGGGGGCGTTGATTTTTACGTCGAAAAAGATATGCACTATACCAGCAAAGCGGATAATCATGAATATGATATCGATCTAAAGGAAGGCCAGCAGCACTTGGACGGAAATACAGCCCTGCAGTATGTTCGTTTCCGCCATGATGCCATGTCGGATTTTACGCGGACGGAACGGCAACGGAATTTCCTCAAGGCCGTCGCCGATAAAATGAAGTCAACCACCTCCATTATGAAGCTGCCTTCGATTCTGGATAAGGTCAATCCCTATATCGACACCAACCTGTCCGTTGAAGATATGTGGAAACTTGCCACGGTAGGTTACTCCAGCGAGATGGGTTCCAGTGAACAGATTCCGCCGATGGAACTGCTCGTGGAGAAGAAGGTTGGGGGCTCGGATGTGCTGGGCGTAAGTAGCGAAGAGGATCTCAAAGATTATGTACAGGAAGTATTCAATAAAATCGGAACGGACAATAATGAAACGGACACATCCGTTGACGGAAACGGTGACGCAGATTCGAACGCAAACGGATCAGGTTCAGATTCAAAAAACAGCGATAGCGGGCAGACAACTTCCACCGGACCTTGAGCCGGCGGAGGTTGTCTAAGTTTCAAGTCGTTTAACTCAAGCGACTCCTCCGGTGAACCCCCTGTTCATCCGAACCTATTCTGAAAGGACGTTTTACATCTATGAACCGAAAGCAATCGGAACTCCTGTATGAAGAAGCATTGAAACACATTGTCGGCGGCGTCAACAGCCCTTCCCGCTCATTCAAAGCGGTCGGGGGCGGGGCGCCCGTCTTTATGAAAAAGGCTGAAGGCGCCTATTTCTGGGATGTCGACGGGAACCGCTACGTCGACTATCTTGCTGCCTACGGCCCGATTATTACGGGCCATGCCCATCCGCACGTGACCCAAGCGATTCAGGAAGCGGCCGCCAACGGCACGTTGTACGGAACGCCAACCGGATTGGAGATCAAGCTGGCCTCCATGTTGAAGGAAGCCATTCCTTCAATGGACAAGGTCCGGTTCGTCAATTCCGGCACGGAGGCCGTAATGACGACAATCCGGGTAGCCCGCGCCTATACCAAGCGTAACAAAATCATTAAATTCGCCGGTTGCTACCACGGCCACTCCGATTTAGTGCTGGTGGCCGCCGGTTCCGGCCCGTCCACGCTGGGCATTCCGGACAGCGCCGGGATCCCAACAAGCATCGCCCAAGAGGTGATCACGGTACCGTTCAACGATGCGGACGCGCTGGGCGATGCTCTAGAGCAATGGGGAGACGATGTAGCCGCAGTCATGGTGGAACCGATCGTCGGCAACTTCGGCATGGTCATGCCGAAACCGGGATTTCTCGAGGAAGTTTGCCGCCTGTCGCGGTATTACGGAGCACTCGTCATTTATGACGAAGTCATCACCGCCTTCCGCTTCCATTATGGCTCGACTCAGACCTATACCGGTCTGAACAATCACGATCTGATCCAGCCGGATCTGACCGCGCTTGGCAAAATCATCGGCGGCGGTCTGCCAATTGGTGCCTACGGCGGCAGCAAGGAAGTCATGGAGCAGGTTGCTCCGCTCGGTCCGGCCTATCAGGCTGGAACGATGGCGGGCAACCCTGCATCCATTTCGGCCGGGATCGCCTGCCTCGAGGTACTGCAAGGCGCCGGCGTCTATGAAGAGATGGAGCGCCTGACCATCAAGCTGACAGAAGGCTTGGCCGAGTCCGCCAGCCGACATGGTATTCCGCTTACGATCAACCGGATCCGCGGTTCGTTCTCGACCCACTTCTGCGACCATCCGGTCACGAATTACGACGAGGCGCAGGACACCGACGGCGAAGCCTTTGCTGCCTTCTTCCGCGCCATGCTAAATCGCGGCGTCAATCTGGCTCCATCCAAGTACGAAGCCTGGTTCCTGACGACGGCACATACAGAAGCGGATATCGACTTCACGCTGGAGGCTGCCGAGGCGTCGTTTAAGGAAATAAGTTCTAAATAAGCGCAAATAAAGAGGCTGCCCGTCGTAGCAAACTACGACGGGCAGCCTTTTGTCATGCGTTACTTATTTAGCTTCGATTTTGTCAAAATAGTTCTCTTGAACATATTGCGCGGCTACATCCAACTGCTTCTTGGAATCCGTGCCTTTCTTGGAGAACGATTCCTGTACTACGTTGGATATCGTAGCGTAGAAGTCTTGCGTGCCAAATTGGGCTTCCGGTTTACCTTCCAGCAAGCCGAAGAGGTTTGGATCGTATTTGTACACATTGTCGTACTTATCATAAATCGCTTGAATTTTTGCGGCATATTCCGAATCTTCGCTAAAGTATTCGAGCGGCGTCGGAATATAATATTTACCTTCCGCTTTACGCGCTTGAATCGTGTCTTCAGTAGATTTCAGAGCATCATCGGTAAAGTAGTCGAATGTAATATAACGGAATGCCATTTCTTGTTCATCTTTCGTTGCGTTCGGATTGATTACAAGATAGTTGCCGCCCAAAATCCCGTAATGCTTGCCGCCTTTTTCCGCAGCCGGCATCGGATAAACGATAATATCTTCAGGCTTCATGCCGCCTTCATTCAATGCGGCCTGAACTACGTCGAATGCTCCGGCGATCACCATGGCCGTCCGGCCTTGTTGGAATGAGCTTACAGCATCGCCCCAGCCCAGCGCCCAGTCTTGTGGAATCGCATTGGCTTCCCATCTCAGCTTCTTATAGAAATCAAGGGCCTTAACACCGGCTTCGGAGTTGAATACAGCTGTTACCTTGCCGTCCACGTTTGTTTCGATATCTCCGCCGGCTTCGAACAGGAAGTTCGTCCAGTTCCAGCCTGCTTCATTCCCTTTGCCCATTGGAGCAACCCCTGAGATCCCCTTCTTCGGATCGGCTGCACCCTTAGCCGTGTTATACATATCGTCCCAAGTCCAATCGAGTGCCGGAATTTCGAGGTTCTTCGCTTCCAGAAGCTTCTTGTTCACAACCGTGGAAGTCACATAACCATTTTGAGTGATTCCAAACACTTTCCCATCGACGATGAATTGATTTTGCAGAACCGGATTAATATCATCCTTGTACTCCCAGTTGTTCCAAAGTTCCGTAATATCGGCTACCCAACCGCGTTCCACCAGCAATTGCGCTTCGGTCGCCCAAGTGTTGTAGAAAGTCGGCGCTTCATTCGAGGCCATTTTCACCCCGATCTCATTGACACTGTATTGCCAGTCATCCTTCACGATCGTCACGTTCGGGTATTTGGCTTGGAACCGGGCGATTTTATCGTCTTCTTGATCGCGAAGCGTAGTTTCATCCGGCAACGGATAGTGGATTTTTAGCGTTATTTTCTTCTGCGTAATATCTTCCGTGGTTCCTTCGGCCTGAGTGGCATTATTTCCGCCCGAATTGGTGACCGCTCCTTCATTGGTCTTGACCTCCGCATTGTTCTTGCCGCCGCACGCAGCAAGCAGCGAACCGAACAGCATGAGGCACATCAGGACTGCTGAAAACTTGCGCATTGATACTCCCCTTTTCTATGAATAGTGTTATTAGGTACGTTTCTATCTTAAAGTCGAACCCTGGCAAAGACGATGTGCATTCATATGGCGATCATGTGCAGCGCTACGCTAAATGAAAACGCTATCCCTTGACTGCCGACAGGCTGACACTGCGTACAATAAACTTCTGAAAAGCCAGGAATACAAAGATCGGCGGTACCATGACCATGAACAAAATCGCAAACTTCACGCTGCTGTCCAAATTCCGGGCATTAATGCAATATTTATAGATGGCTGTTGCCAGCGTATACTTATCTTCCGTTTGCATGACCAGTGAAGGCCAGAACCAATCGTTCCAAGCTGTGGAGAAAATAAAGATGGATAATGTTGCGAAGATTGGAATCGACAGCGGAATTGCAATTCTTAAATAACTGGTAAGTTCCGACGCTCCGTCGATCCGGGCCGCTTCAAAAATCTCCGGGTGAATACCGTCGAAGAAGTTCTTCATCAATAAGAAAAAGTATGCATTCGCTCCGGCTGGCAGCCAGAATGCCCAATAAGAATTAAGCAGCCCAAGCTCTTTCAGGTTTACGAAGTTTGGAATCATATAGCTGGTCGCCGGAATAAATAGCGTCAGCAAAATGAAGAAATAGACGGCTTGGCTGTAAGGAACGCGAATTCGCGAAATACTGAACGACGCGAGTCCGAGCACCATAATAGTCATAAAGAGATTACCTACAAAAATAAGCATTGTATTCTTCAGATAAACCATCAATGGAATGTAATCCCAACCCTTAGAGAAATTCTCCCAATGCCATTTCGTTGGAAAGAACTTCGGAGGGAATGTGTTGATCTCGGGATTGCTTTTCAACCCGTTAAACATCGTCATTAGAATGGGGTACAACATGGTAACGGCCATGATGGCGATACATAAAACCATGAAAGCATAAACGATTTTATTCCCCGGCTTCCGCAAGTCTGAACGCGATAAGATGCCTCTTTCTTCCATTCTAGTATTCCTCCCTGTTGACCTTGAATTGAATGATGCCAAGAATGCCTAACACGATGAACATAAGCACGCCGAGCGCCGTACCGGCACCATAATCCAATTGGGTAAACGCGTTTTTCACCGTGAAAAGTGCATAAGTCAGCGTAGCCTTATTCGGGCCGCCATCCAGCAAAGCCAATTGTGATTGATAAGCCTGCGAGGTACCTATGATCTGTAAGATAAGCATCAGCACGATCAGACTGCGCATGGAAGGAAGCGTAATATGCTTGATTCGGTTCCATACTCCCGCGCCGTCGATCTCGGCCGCTTCGTACCAGTCTTTCGGAATGCTGAGCACCCCGGCCAAGTAGATCAGCATCGCCGAACCGAACTGCTGCCAGGTCTCCATAAACACGATGGAGATCATCGAGAAGCGCCCGTCTGAAATAAAGGAGACCGGGTCGGCTCCAAACCAGCCCAGTAATGCATTAATCGGCCCTACCGGGTCATACATCCATCTCCACATGCCATACAGGACGACTCCAGGTACGACGAAAGGTAAATAGGCCGCAATCCGGGCAAAGCTCTGAAAGAACTTCAATTCCGAAATGGCGATCGCTGCCGCAATCGGCACCCAGAACCCCATAATCAACGTAAGGAACATAAAATATAATGTGTTCTTTACAGAGAGCCACAGATCCGGGTTATGGAAAATTTTGATATAGTTATCGAATCCGACAAACGTATTGCCTTTTACAAAATCGATATTGTAGAAGCTGTAAACCATTCCTTTAATGATTGGAACCCATAAGAAAATAATAAAAATGACGATTGCCGGAACCAGGAAAAGATATCCCCAAATATGCTTTTTCCAGTTTGATGTCCGTGTGTGCTTCTTTGTCTCTCTCTCAGGCCCCTTTGCCCTGTGTGCTGGTGAAACCGCTGATTCTTCCATGAGTCTCCCTCATTCCTCTTTAATGTCCAGCTTTCATTTTAAGAAATTGCAGGGGCTCCGAACATGTCTAAAACTATGTGAAGTATAGCCGTTCTTACTTCTTCAAGTCGGATGGGCTGACACCGAAGTATTTTTTGAAGATCTTACTGAAATGTTCCGGGGATTCATATCCGACCCGCTCCGCAATTTCATACCGACGCATGTCGGTATTCAAGATCAGCAATTTGCTTTCTTCCATTCGCAGTTTGATGACATACTCCCACAGATTGTAGCCGGTATTCTTCTTAAAAAGGTAGCTCAGGTAATTGGGACTGACATGATTTTTCTTGGCCACATCATGGATGGTCAATCCCTTTTGGCTGTAATTTGCTTCAATGTATTGTTTGGCGCTCTGAACGATCCGGTTGTTCTGCGAAGACAATTCTTCAGCGGAAGGATCCTGGGTATAGTTGTTCCAATTGAAATCACCATAATAAAAAACATGGTAATCCCCTTGTTCCGCGCCCCAAAGAACCGCCTTCTCCGCCTGCCGACTCAGTACGCTTAGAAACTCGGCTCCCCTCAAAATCTGGCTGATGCCGACCATCGCCTCAATGCCAAGATACTTATTCACATGATGGTGCAGGCTGCGTCCGATCATCTCGAGCCGGTTGATTTTATTCACGTCCAACTCGGCGTACTCGGCTTCATTCCATTGCAGTAAAATGCTGATTTCCCATTCGGCGGAATAACAAGCCAGTGCATTCCACTCTTTATACAGCAATTCTTTGGCGACGTTCAGGGCAGCATAACGGAACAGCTTGGCGTCCCTAGCCGTGTACGAGGTGTTCAGGTCTGCTCCGCTTGCTTTACGGTGGTCCAGGTTCAATTTTATGATGGAAAAATACGGCCCGCTGATCCCCAACTCTTGCTCCAGTTCCCGCCATTCGGATTCTTCTCCGTTTGAAGAGGCGGTTGCCAACACGGTCTTTAAAAGTTCATTTTGTTCCGGCTGAAGCTCCTCCATATGGAAACGCTCGGTATCCTGCAACAAATAATCATCAATTTGCGGTACAGGTTTATCCATCTTAAGCAGCGTATTCCGGACCGAATCGAGAAACTGTTCCTTACCCAGCGGCTTGATCAAATAATCCCTGGCTCCGAGCCGAATCGCCATCTGCGCATATTGGAAAGTCTCGTGCGCAGATATAATGATCGTCTGCACCCAAGGTTTGATCATTT
>DJTQ01000131.1 GCA_002439285.1 Paenibacillaceae bacterium UBA6304 | reverse complement strand
TGAGCCGCTCTTGCGGCGCCGCCTTCCTTGGCCAGCCGAAGCGCCTTGGACATGCCAACGGCATACGGGATGTTTTCCGTGCCGGGCCGCCGACCATTCTCCTGACCTCCACCTGCAAGTAGGGGCTGCAAAGTCAATCCTTTGCGAACATACAGCAGGCCGATCCCTTTTGGACCCTTTAGTTTGTGCGCAGACAAGCTATATAAGTCAATTCCGCTCTCTTTGAGCGGCAATTCTATTTTACCGAAACCCTGTACCCCGTCGACATGAAAAAGCACCCGCGGATATTTTTCTTTCAGCAGATTACCGATTTCCGCGACAGGCTGAACACTTCCGGTTTCATTATTGACATGCATTACGGATACTAATACCGTATCCTGCCGAACCGCATTTTCCACCTGCTGCACGGATACTAAGCCCTCTTCATTCACCGGTAAAAAAGTGACTTCCCATCCCCATTGCTCTAGCTGCTTGCAGCACTCGAATACGGACGGATGTTCCGTCGCCGTAGTTATTAAGTGCTTGCCGCGATTCACATACTGAAGTGCGGCGCCTTTAATCGCCATATTATTGCTTTCCGTTGCACCTGAAGTAAAGACAATTTCTCCAGGCATTACTCCTAACGCCCCTGCGCAAACCTCGCGCGCTTTGTGGAGCAATTTGCCGCTTTCCTCACCAAGCCGGTGCAATGAGGATGGATTTCCGTAGTGCCGGGTCATCACTTCTGCGATGGTCCGGATCACTTCCTCATACGGAGGCGTGGTTGCCGCGTGATCAAAATATTTCATACTCTTTCCTCCTGAACCCATCCCAATCAAATGCTGGCTTCAAAAAAAGATCAAAGGGAAACAACGCGAAAATCCGGTAACCGGAGCGTTTTCCCATTTGATCTTTCCGTGGAACCTTATTTTTGGAGCATACTAAATTTCATACTTGGAACGTGCCGCCGCAATTTTGGTGATGTAATTTTGTGTCTCCCGGGGAAGTAAATGCAACTTGTCCATCAATTCCTGATCATTAGAGATTCCAAGTCTTTGAAGCTTGCCCGGTCCGGCATTATAAGCAGCAAGCGCCGTATTTTCATTGCCGTCAAACCGCTTAAGCTGGTAGGACAAATACCGTGTGCCGCCATCAATGCTCTGTTTCGGGTCAAACGGATTGCTTACGCCGAGCCCGTTTGCCGTTCCGTCCATGAGCTGCATCAATCCTTTGGCCCCTGCCGAAGACACGGCTTCCGGATTAAACGAGGATTCCGTCTCGATGACCGCTTTGATCAGACTTTCGGACACGCCGTAATTCCTGCTGGCTTGAGTAATCAGGTCATCCAGTTCCCCGCGGGTTTGTCCAATGGAAGCCGACGGCCGATAGGCTGACGTCTCCACGGATTGTCCTTCGAGGACGGCTCCCGGTAAAGCCTGCGAAATCCAGCCCTCATAATCGCCACCCGCACTAAGTGCGGACAGCTGGAGCTTGCCCACCAGGTCCGTAGATTCCTCGGTGCCGCCTTCGGCCATCATCATTTCTTGAAGCAATATATCAAATAGGGAACCTTCGCTGTCGACACTTGTCGTTGCGGCGGCATTCCCATGAAGATCGATGTTGTTTCTCGTTTGCAGCTGGATCAGCTGCGTCATGGTGCGTGGATCAATTTGCATATTTGGCTTGGCTCCTCTTCTGCTTTCAAAAGGTATACATATACAACCTTTATTTTACACATGAATCACCAGCTTGACCACCCATTTAGCGCAATTTACATAAATGATGTCGATGAGCTCAGCCATTCCGCAAAAAGACCGACGCCTCTGGCGTCGGTCCGATCCGGGATTCTGTTTAGCTTAGCGAGTAAAGGGGATGAGAACAAAATAACTTAACGTAGCGACAACTCCCAAGCCAATTGCCCATGCACCGGAAGTTTTCTGCCCTTGACTATAAGCATAAATTCCCATCACCGCGGCCAAGGGCCCCAGAATGATGGACCACATGAACAGCGAAGCGATCCCGACACCGACGCCCACATAACCAACGGTTTTTCCTGCGGTGCCCGTGCCGCTTTCGGAACGCTCAGCCTGCTTGGTATTGTCTGGATCACGCCGTTCGATCCGTCTGTCAGCAACGGTATTCATTGGCACCACTTCGGCGGCATATTCCTCCTGGTGGGTTTTTCTTGGATAGTCAACGCGTTTTTTCGAGGTTGTGTAGTTTTGTTTATCCTTAGTACGATCAGTCATCACAGCACCTCCTAAGTTTAGCTTGGATTACGATGATTTCGGCTTAAAAGTATGACAGCAAGTTGCAGATGATGATGCGGCCGTGTCCTGATGCTCGGTATCAAACGATTCTCCGGCAAATTCGGCTTTGTAGGACCGGTTTGCATGCTTGTCGATATCGATCATGATCAGATCGGCTTGGCAGAGGTTCTGTTCGCCCCAATAGGTACAATTCGATACGCTGCATTTGACTACGGGTTTCTCGCCGTTTGGCATTATGATCACCTCACAGTTCATTTTCCCCGCAGGTACAGAACGGTATGCGGAGTGCACACTGTTAAATCGATACAAAAAAAGATGCCTGTTAGGCATCTTGAGAATGTGAGTTATTGTTTGTAGGCCGGATATTCCTGGCTTTTGCGCAAGCGGAGTTGGGTTAAATAATCGCTTTCATAATATGCCAACGCCTCGCGAAGCTCTTCAAATACGCCGGTAATATCCAAAATGAGATCACGGGCGGAGCGGACCGGCTTCTTGCGAAAACGAATGGCATCCTGTCCGGTATAAGCATACCTTCCATCTTCGGAATAACTTTCGTTTTTCGGATAGAAAAACCGGTTGATGCAATCGTGATAAACGGAATACAGCGCCTTTTCAGCGGATTCCTGGTCAAATGTCCCGCGACGCAGTACAATCCCCAGCTTTTCCCGGCACACTTCCGAGAAAACAAGCAAATGTCTAAGATCGGACAAATACCCCTGGTAAAAAATATTCGCCGCCTCATCCTGCCCATCGACCAACTGAAGCAAAGTAATGTTGTTTAAGAAAGACTCCATTATGTTAATTGCTATGGTGAGCTGTTCTTTCGCTGTAACGCACAGTTGCTGGATGTTCGATTGTGACATGCTTACAATTCTCCCTCTCCTCGCGAGCCGTCAGATTCCGGCGCTTTATAGTTTGTCCGTTTGACGGATTCATCGTATCACAAAAGTAATTAGAGCGGTATCCTCGATACTCGCCACATGCCTTTTTTGAGAATAAAACCAATGCTTTTACCTCATTCTATGCCTATGTTTATATTGTGCAAAGGAGGACCCTCATGAGATGGCAGAGATGGGCTGCACTGGCCCTAATGGGAGCCGCCGCTGTGGCTCTTTACAACCTGATTCCGGATTCCCCCGCCCCTTCTTCCAACCGCCAAGCCCGGACTGATACGGTCAAAGGTGCGGCACAGGAACAGAAGCTAAAACTGATGATGCTGGAACGAGACATGACCGCTACGGAACGTCTTGCCAGACTAGATGCAAAGAGACATCTTAGGCTTCTTGCGGATAGATTCGCTGCAGCCCAGCCAGGAGAAAACCCGACCGACGCCGGAGACTTGCAGAAGGACCACAAACAATTTCCTTCCTTGCGCTGGTTTACCGGAAAGCAGGAGCAGGAATTCCGAACGGCAACATTTAATATGGGGGCAGCAGAGCAAAAACAGTTGAACACTTATTTAGGTTTCGCGCGGAATGCCCTTCGCAAAGGAAAACCTTATGAATCACCTCTTTTTCCTCAGGGCAATCCGAAATATGTGGTAGCAGCGGAGCCGGCCCAAGGTAACAAGCAACAGGGCATGATTGCTGTCATGGACATGGACATTTTAGGCCGGGTACAGGATCACCAGCATAAGAATCTGCGCCTCATTCCTTACCCAAAGGAAGGAAAATATAAAATTGAATCCGTCCATGCCGACACCTTGCAGGACATTACCGTAAAAACCGGACATGACAATGAAAAGGCAAGTCATTATTACGAAAATGAAATTGTCGTCACTTTCGAAAAGGCGCCGTCCGCTGCCGAAATGAAAAGAATTGAAGGCGATCTCCGCTGCAAACCTGCGCGAAATATCGGCAACACTTATATTTTTAGGTCGGAGACCATGGATATGAAGCAATTGCAGACCTACTTCAAAACTCATTGGAAACCGAATTATGTGGAACCTCACTATTTGTATATGACCAATGAAGTGGTTTCCGGCCTGGACGAGGAAAATCCGGAAATCCCCAATGACCTGTTGTTCTCAGAATATCAGTGGAACTTGCCGATCATCGAGACCAATCGGGGCTGGAAGCTGTCCAAAGGCAGCGACGACGTCATTGTCGCGGTTGTCGATACGGGTGTCGATCTGAAGCACCCCGATCTCCAGGGCAGGCTGCTGAAGGGTTATAACGTGGTATCGCCGGGCGAAGATCCCGTTGATGATGTCGGGCATGGTACCCATGTGGCCGGCATTATCTCAGCCAACGTAAACAACAATGAAGGTATTGCCGGCATGATGTGGGGAGGCAAAATCCTGCCTGTCAAAGCACTGGATAAAACCGGTTCAGGAACGACCTACTCCGTAGCCCAGGGGATTATCTGGGCAACCGACCACGGTGCCAAAGTAATCAATATGAGTCTCGGCAATTATGCGGATGCCCAGTTCCTGCACGAGGCGATCAAATATGCGTATGACCGCGATGTAGTGCTCATAGCGGCGACCGGAAATGACAACACGGAGCGCCCAGGTTATCCGGCGGCCTATCCTGAAGTGCTGTCCGTTTCGGCAACGGATTACCACCTTAAACGCGCGTCCTTCTCCAACTACGGCGATTATGTGGATGTAATGGCACCGGGTGAGAGCATTGCGAGCACTTATCCAGACAACCAGTACGCCGCGTTATCCGGCACCTCCATGGCCAGTCCGCATGTGTCCGCATTGGCCGCCTTGATCCGTTCGGTAAATCCCAAATTGAAGAATACCGAGGTGATGGACATTATTCGTAAGAGCGTCATTGATCTGGGCGATTCCGGACATGATAAATACTTCGGATATGGCCAAATTGATGTATTCTCGGCACTGGAGGCGGCGCAGGGAAATGCGGCCCCCCTGCAATTTTGGCCGCAGGCCATGCAGCGCAAAATGAACAAGATTCTGGATAACGCTAAATAATTCATGTATTTGCCATTCCCGATTTCACGCAAAAAAAAACGGTTGGATGAGGATATCCTCAATCCAACCGTTTTCGTGTTGTCGACAAAAAAGTTCGATTCTGCCTATTTCATGTAAGTTGCAGTTTAGAAAGTTTGCCGTAAGCCGGGTTCTGTACTCTTTGCGGTGTTAACGGGAACTACCCTCCCGCTTTGAGCGACAATCATCTATCTAGGCCGCACATTACTGGGCGGCTCCAGCGACCAACCCGGACGCGCCTCGGGCTAAGGCTGCTTCTCTAGGAAGCTGCGTCCCATTAGGTCTTGCTCCAGATGGGGTTTACCAGGAACGAAGTCGCCAGCGTTCCTCGGGGTCTCTTACACCTCGGTTCCATCCTTGCCTGTGCACGCTTTGCAGCGGCCATCGGCGGTCCATTTCTGTGGCACTATCCTTCAGCTCGCGCCGACTGGACGTTATCCAGCACCCAGCCCTATGGAGCCCGTACTTTC
>DJTQ01000129.1 GCA_002439285.1 Paenibacillaceae bacterium UBA6304 | reverse complement strand
ATATCGCTGATGATGCCATACCTTTAGAAGATTTTATTCTGGAGATTTCATCAGCCAGCTATTCTCTAACCTCTATATTTGATTACCTGTTCGGCCATACGTGGAACCGCTGTCATGAGGATGTACAAAAATTATGGATGGTGCTCTCCTTCTTTCATACACCGCCGGATGAATATAGTTGGGCAGCAGCAGCCGGCTTAGACCGCCGTAGATTCCATCTCGCCGTCGATCAGATGAGAGCCTATACGCTAATCGCAACGGAACGATTCGAGAACGGACTTTATTATCGCGCACATCAGACAGTCATTGCTTACGGGGAGCAGAAGCTTCTTGAGAATCCATTATTTCAAACGGAAGCAGAGAACCGCTGGGGTAATTATTATATTAAATTCGTAGATGAGCAGTTGCAGCATGAGGAATTGTCTCATCCTTATTGGAAATGTCTCCCCGGAAGGGATCTCACGCTAGTTAAGAAAGAATGGCCCAATTTGTTCAAATTGCTTCAATGGACCGTAGAACGCAAGCATTCAATCTTCTTGACGGAATTAATGCTTCGTTTGTCCCACTTTCTCAGTCGAGTCAGTCTCCCGCTTCGTATTGAATACGGAATGAAGGCAGCGGATGCAGCAAAAGAGGAACAGAACTGGCTGCTGGAAGTATTGTTTAGAATTGATACGATCGGCTGGGCTTGCTTCGAACTCGGCGATATCGAGCTTGGACTTCAGCAGATTCACATAAGTCTGGCGATTTTAGATGAAAAGCAGGATGAGTTGGAACCATCCGAAAACTCAGAATACAATGATCTGTTTTCACTTGCCTATCAATCCCTTGCTCGCTATTATGTAGCCAAAAACGACAAGGTCCAGGCGAACAAATATATTCAACAGACTTTTTCGATAGAAGCATCACCGGTCATTTTGCATCGAGCCCTGCTAATTCAAGGAAATATCGCAATGCTTGAAGAGAAGTTTGAACGGGCGAGCGAAGTATTGGAGGAAGCTCATCGGGTCAGTTCTATGTATGGCGGAGAAATGTCTATCGAGTCCTTCTATTTCCTCGGAATTGCACATTTGAAGTGCCGGCAATACGAAGAAGCTGAGAAAGCATTTAATACATTGCTTTTTTATGGGAATAACGCGAATCAAATCGAATTGATCTACTACCAGTTTGCAAATGCACAGTTGCTCTCCAGCAGAGGACAATATATAGGGGCCTTGCAGCAGTTGGAGGAGACTTTATCGAGCATTGACGCTTGGGAACAAGGAATTCGCATTCGTCAAGAGGTTGAGGATTTTCATAACAAGCTGCTCCGTTCATCCGCACTAGAACAACAAGCATAATTACTGCTGCTTCATAATTATAAAAGGATGTGCCACATGAATTGAACAAGAGGCACATCCTTTTAGTTTCCTGGCTTTATTTCGAAGTTACTAACCCGATCACTTCTTCCAGGGATCTCTCAGCCATCGAATTCAAGCGCAGTATGTGCGGACCGAACGTTAAGCCCTCTGTCATGGTGTTAGGTACAATAACGACATTCAATCCTGCTGTATGAGCAGCTAACGCTCCATTCGGAGAATCTTCAAAGGCGATCGTTTCCTCCGGCTTCAATTCAAGTGCAGCCAGCGCTTGGAGATAGAGCTCGGGATCCGGCTTGACCTTCTGCACATAGTCTGCTGTTCGGATACAAGAGAAATAATTCGAGATTTCAAATTTATCCATGAATCGCTGCACCCAGGCTAGATGCGAACTGGAAGCAACACCGATTCTCAGACCTAGTTGCTGCGCTGTGTTTAAATAGTCAATTACACCGGGCCTCAACACACGCTGCTGCATAATGCATTCATGCTTTACTAGAGCGACCTGTTTAATCTCTTCAATATTTACCGGTCTGTCTGCTGTCTCTGCCAAGTGCAGGTACGGATCAAACGCATCATGACTTGTACCTATGCATTTCACCCAAGTCTCTAATGGCAGATAGGAACCGTGCTCGTTATATATCTCTCCAATCGCTTCAAACCAAGCGCTTTCTGTATCAATAATCAATCCGTCAAAATCGAAGATAACGCCTTTAATCATTGTTTTCCCCTCTTCTCTATTCCATTAGTTTGGGTAAATCATTATTTTCATGCTGTTGTCTTTGTGATGAATGGAGATATCCAGTGCCTCTTGAATATCGTCCAGCTTGAATTTATGGGTGATCGTATCTTCAATTCGTATTGAAGATGACCGCAACGCTTGTATCGCCATAGGGTACGTATTGGCATATCGGAATACGCCAAGAACATCAAGCTCTCCATCAATAATTTCATTCACGTTCATTCCGATGTTATCCGCGGCCGGAAGCCCGATGAGAACTATTGTACCACCTCTCTTGATATGAGCGGTCGAAGCGGTAATAGCCCCGGCATTTCCCGAGGTTTCAATCAGGACATCGACCCCCTTGCCTTCTGACCAAACGCTAACTTTGTTTTGAAGAGATTCAGTCATTGGATCGCACACATCCGTAATTCCCATTATATTCGCAAGATCTCTGCGATATTTAATAACATCGCTCCCATAAACTTCTGTTACACCGAATAACCTGGCTGCGGCTACCGCCAACTGACCAATCGGGCCGAGCCCGGTAATAAGCACGCGGTCATGCGGCTGTACTCCGGCACGATGCATCGCATGGAAACCAACGGATAAGGGCTCCAGAAGAGCACCTTCTTCAAAGCTCATTTCATTCGGTAGCGGAAACAGAAAATCCGAACGAATGGCCGCATATTCTGCCCATGCACCGTTCACTGGGGGAGTGGCCATAAACACGACATCCGGACAAAGATTGTAATGACCGCTTTTGCAATATTCACAGCGTCCGCAGGCTACTCCCGGCTCTACAGCTACACGATCACCGACTCGAATATGTTTCACAGCTTCACCTACCTCGGCAACAACACCGGCAAGTTCGTGACCAAGAATAATAGGCTGTTTCACCTCATAACGGCCAATTTGTCCATGCTCGTAATAATGGACATCGGAGCCGCAGATGCCAACACACATTACTTTCACTAAGGCTTCGTCCGGATTCAGCGAAGGAATAGGCACCTCTTTCACCTTCAAATTTCCTTGGCTTTCTAATACGGCCGCTTTCATCATCGGCATATCGATGCTCACCTCTTACTTTTCAAAGGTTATACGTTCATTCTTGCTAGCGCCAGAGCACCCTTCAAAGCGGAGAAATCCCCAAGCTCAGGCGGGACGATCCAATCCTCCGGGAGTTCCAAATAATCTTGCATCAAATGCTTCACCTGTTCTCGAATATAAGGGAATAATTGCTTTTGCTTCATAACGCCGCCGCCCATGATGACTTTCTCAGGCGTTAAGACGAAAGCGATATTTATAAGCGCTTGTGCCAGATAATAGGCTTCCATTTCCCACAACGCATCTTCCCTATCCAGCAACGCGCCCTTTCTCCCGCTCCTTGCTTCGATCGCCGGACCAGCCGCCAATCCTTCCAAGCAGTCCATGTGAAAGGGACAATTACCCTTAAACGAGTCCTCATGATGCTTACGTATCAGCAAATGTCCCATTTCTGAATGGGAGAAGCCTTGGATGATCTCGCCATTCATAATGGCGCCTGCTCCAATGCCGGTACCGACTGTCATATATAAACAGCTATCATGGCCAACCGCCGCCCCCCAAGTAGCCTCGCCCAGAGCCGCCATATTCACATCTGTATTGATGATAATTGGCATTTGTAATTGCGTCTTCAGATAGGATAACATAGGAAATCCGCTCCAATGAGGCTTGGGTGTATTTAAGATTTGCCCATAACTGGATTTAGTAGAATCTGTCTCAACGGGTCCGAAACTGCCGAAGCCAATCGATTGAACTTCAAATTGAGCAAAATACTGCATAACATGTCCTAACGTTTGCTCGGGGGTCGTTGTCGGAATCGATATGGAGTCCAGCAGATGACCATCAGCATTACCTATTCCACATACAAACTTCGTGCCGCCGCCTTCAATGGCGCCTAGCTTCATATTTCTTCCTCCTAGGTTCTGTTTTCATCTTCAACCCTAGTATAGGCAATTGCTATCACGGATTCTATCCATTCAAACCATTCAAAAATACGGCGGCACTGTACTTTTTTCCCGCATTTCTTCTTCTATTACGAACCAACCGCAGTAAATAGGTTAGTCTAAAATGCTTACTTTACGCTCCAAGCCTATTGTACAGTTAAATTACAACATTTTTATGAGGAGGTCATGGTATTGAAGCAAATGAAAGCCTTAGTTATAGAAGCCCCTTTTCAAGCTGCTATTCAGGAGGTTCCCTATCCCGCTCCCGGTAAGGGTGAAGTTACTATAAAGGTTGAAAGAGCAGGCATTTGCGGTACTGATATTCATATTTTTAAAGGGGAGTTCCTATCCAGCTATCCGATTATTCCCGGGCACGAGTTTGCAGGTGTCATTCATGAAATTGGCGAAGGAGTTGTTGGCTTTGCAGTGGGAGAACGGGTAACCGCTGAGCCTAATATCTTTTGCGGGGAATGTCCATACTGTTTGACTAATCGAGGAAATCATTGCGATCGATGGCAAGCAACCGGCGTTACTCAAAATGGAGCCATGGCGGAATATGTCGTTGTACCCGTTCGCAATGTGTTTCGGATCCCTGATTCCATGAGCTTTGGCGTAGGTGCGTTTATTGAGCCGATGGCATGCGTTGTTTATGCTATGAACCGGCTGCAATTAAATGTAGGGGATCGAACGCTATTATTTGGCGCAGGCGCTATGGGACAGCAGCTTATCCAATCGCTCGCTCATGCTGGCGCATCTGAGCTTGTCGTTGTCGATCTATCGGAAGAAAAACTTCAGCTTGCCAAACAATGGGGTGCGACAAAGACCGTACTGAGCCATGAAATTGACGGGCAATTGGGCGCTGAGCATTATCCTCGCGGTTTTGATGTCGTTATTGACGCTACGGGAATTCCCGCCGTGATTGAACAAGCATTACGCTACCTTGGTCCAACAGGTAAATATCTGCAATTCGGCGTAACCGCACAAGACAGCAGAATTTCCTTAAGCCCATTTGATCTTTATCAAAAGGACTGGACCTTAATCGGCTCCATGGCCATTAACCATACCTTCTATCCGGCGCTAAACTGGGTGAAAGAGAATCGAGTCCAGTTAGAGCATTTAATTTCAGGTGTATATGCTCTGGAAGAGATACCTGAGTTGCTAACAAAGGGAGTTGGCCATGACCAACTAAAGATTCAAATTCAAATAACAGAATGAATATGATAGATCACTGGCTGAGTTCCATATTCCAGGATTTTGAATGGCTGCTTCGTATATTTATAAGTGCATTGCTAGGTTTTCTCATAGGACTAAACCGCACGCATAAGCATAAACCGGCAGGAGTCAAAACTTATATGTATGTCACTACGGCATCTACACTCATCACGATCGTCTCAATTCAAAGCGTATTTTCTTATGCAGGTGTCAAAGAGCATACGATGATGGACCCCATGCGGTTAGCGGCTCAGATTGTTACCGGACTTGGCTTTATTGGTGCAGGAGTTATTCTGAAAGATAGAACCAGGGTTATTGGCTTAACGTCTGCCGCGATGATTTTTTATGCAGGCGGAATAGGAATTGCGATTGGAGCAGGTTTCTATACCTTTGTTCTTTTTTCATTTATGGTAACCAGTCTATTTGTCCTGATGGGTGAACGGATCGAGAAACGCAAGAATCAGACTACGACCACATCCAGCCCGGATTTGTTGGAAATTTCAGAGTAGACGTAAGGCGAGCCTGTTCCAGAGCTAAGCTTAGACGACAAATAAACAACCGCAGAACCCAGACGGAAATGGCTGGCGTTCTGCGGTTCTATCTACTATTATCCTCCTCAGAGGATACCTACTCTTCGAGACTCACCATCGTTCTTCGCCGCTGCCTGAAGGTGGCCCACTCTTTATACCCGATTTCACGTAGGAGCCTGCGAACTTCATCGAAATGCCTCCCCACTTCATTAGAAGCGTGAGCGTCCGATCCAAAAGTGACCTTGACGTCATAGTACAAAGCCCGCTCCAAAAAGGCGGCATCCGGCACCCAATGATCGTCGGAAGAATTGATCTCCACCGCAACATCGCTTGCCGCAATGG
>DJTQ01000022.1 GCA_002439285.1 Paenibacillaceae bacterium UBA6304 | reverse complement strand
ATGCAGTTGCGCGATACGCGAAGCCATGTCCCCACGCCGCATACCTTCCTCAAGAGATGAAGAGAATAACGAGATATCGGCCAGTGTGGCTAGCCCGTTGCTGCCGTATTGGGTCAACGAGATCGTGACGGCTCCGCTATCCTTTGCGCATCTCAGCGCATCGATCGTTTCCGGAGTTTCCCCGCTGTAGGAGATGGCCAAGGCAGCGTCCCCTTTTCCAAGCGAAGAGGCCGAAGTAATCTGCATATGGGAATCGGCGAAGGCCGTGCAATTCTTACCGATCCGAATCAGCTTCTGGTAAAAATCCTGGGCGATAATCGATGAAGTCGCCACCCCATACAGATCAATGCGTTTTGCTTGGCAAAGCGTATCTACGGCCCGGCGGAGTTCATCCATGTCGAGCAGGCGAGTGGTATCTGTAATGGATGCCAGGTGATTGGCCTCCATGGCCTGTACGATTTTATGAAGATCATTACCCGCGATCACGTCCTGATAATGCGATTCCGAGGGTGTATGGGCAAGCTCACCGGCTAGCTTCATCTTAAAGTCCGGAAACCCTTTGAAATGAAAAGTTTTGCAAAACCGGGTTACTGTGGACGGGCTAATTCCACAAGTATAAGCAAGTTCCGTAATCCCTTGGTGAATGACAGAAGCGGGAGTTTTTAATATATATTCTCCGAGTCTCCTTTCCTGGGGCGGCAGTGACTCCAGGTTGCTCGAGAGCGCGTGCAGAATAGGGGTCAGCATAAGTTCACCCTTTCTATAGGGGATGAAAATAATTTCTAATAATTTAGTGATTATAATGAAAATAATTTTGATTTCATCATAAGCCATTCCCTCTTTGAAAGCAAGGGGCTTTGTCACGTAACGTAGAGAATCCTTGTCATTTCGGGAAGTACATACTACACTTAGGGTAAGCATCTATGTTACGTAGAGGTGGGTTGTCGTTGGATTACAATCTTGATGATTATATCGATCGGATCTTGAATGCCTGGTCCAAGACGTTTCGCAAGATGCAGAGCGAAATTATGCAGCACCGTGAGCTTGGCTTAACAGGCCCTCAATTTCATATGCTTGCGCTAATTGCGAAGAAGATCTCCTGCAATGTCAGTTATTTATCAGACAAACTGGAGGTCAAGCCGAGTGCGATTACAGTGATGGCCGATCGGCTGGTTCAAAGTGGTTACATCGAGCGTCGACATGATGAGCAAGACCGCCGGGCGGTGCTTCTGTCGGTTACCGAACTTGGGGCAGAGGTTTACAAGGAAGCAGGGAAAAGGTCGCGCAAGGTTCTGAACTCTTACTTCTCCGATCTGACGCCGCATGAATTGGAAGTTCTGGTCGGAATCATCGAAAAGTTTGCGCAAAATGATGCCCCGAAATGAGAAGTTTGATTAAAGTTTGAGGGAGATGGAAAGAAGCTTGCCCCGTGGGCAGGCTTCTTTTCAAAATGTTAATATAGATGGGCACCGAAAATGTGGATCAACCCATAAAGCGTGAGGACGCCTATCGGATGTTGGATATTTTCAGCGAGCCGACGGGTTTCCCGGCAAAAATGAATGAGGAACGCCCCTTGCAGCAGCTATACGAGGGGCGTTCTTTTGTTGCTCCGTCAATAAAAATATGGTGCGTGAGTATTCGGGAGTGGCGCACTATTATGGCGGCGAGTTATTATAAGAAAAGCGATTTGTAAGCGTTGTACGATTGTAAATCTTTAAAGGCATACATTAATCGAATGGAGGTACCGCGATTGGAAACCTATATTCTTGCCCTGGACCAGGGGACGACAAGCTCGCGGGCGATTTTATTTAACAGGGAAGGTGCCATTGTTCATTCCGCACAGCGCGAGTTTCCGCAGTATTTTCCTAAGCCGGGGTGGGTGGAACAGCAACCTAATGAGATCTGGGGCTCGATCCTCGCCGTTATCGTTTCCTGCCTGACCGAATCCGGCATCAAGCCAAAGCAAATCGCGGGAATCGGCATTACCAACCAGCGCGAAACGACAGTGGTTTGGGAACGAGAGACCGGGAACCCGATTCATCCGGCCATCGTCTGGCAATCGCGTCAGACGGCAGACATTTGCGAACAATTGAGAGCGGCCGGGCTCAATGATACGTTCAGATCGAGAACGGGATTGCTAATCGATCCTTACTTTTCCGGAACCAAAGTGAAGTGGATTCTCGATCATGTACCCGGTTCCAGAGAGCGGGCTGAGAAGGGGGAACTTCTCTTCGGAACGATCGATACCTGGCTGATCTGGAAACTGTCGGGCGGTAAGCTGCATGTTACCGATTATTCCAATGCGTCACGGACGCTGATGTTCAATATTCATGACCTGTGCTGGGACAAGGAACTGCTTGAACTGCTCGACGTCCCGGAGGCCATGCTTCCGGAAGTCCGTTCTTCCTCCGAAATTTACGGGACAACGGTCCCTTATCATTTCTTTGGGCAAGAAGTACCGATCGCCGGAGCGGCCGGCGACCAGCAGGCAGCCTTGTTTGGCCAGACCTGCTTCGAACAAGGAATGATTAAGACAACCTACGGAACCGGCTGCTTTATGCTAATGAACACCGGCGAGAAGCCAGTGACCTCGGAGCATGGATTAATTACTTCGATTGCCTGGGGGATTGACGGTAAGGTGGAATATGTGCTGGAAGGCAGCATTTTTGTTTCCGGGTCGGCTATTCAATGGCTCAGGGACGGGATGCGTTTGTTCCGCGATGCGAAAGACAGTGAAGTATACGCCGCCCGCGTTGCTTCGACGGAAGGCGTATATGTAGTTCCAGCCTTTGTCGGCCTGGGAAGCCCCTATTGGGATAGTGATGTCCGGGGAGCGGTGTTCGGTCTGACGAGAGGGACGAACAAGGAGCATTTTATCCGGGCAACCCTGGAATCCTTGGCCTATCAGACCAAAGACATTCTGGGGGCAATGGAACAAGACTCCGGATTTACAGTCCAGAAGATGAGAGTGGACGGAGGCGCCGTCTCCAACGGATTCCTGATGGAATTCCAGAGTGATATTCTAAATGTGCCGGTAGAGCGGCCGTTGGTGAGAGAAACGACGGCATTAGGAGCTGCCTTTTTAGCGGGACTTGCCGTAGGTTATTGGAGCGATCGGGATGAAATCTGCCGGACCTGGAGTCTTGACCGGCGGTTTGAGCCCAAGATGGAGCCGGAGGTTCGAGAGTCGCTATACGGAGGATGGAAGAAAGCGGTACATGCAGCAATGGCCTTCAAATAGAGCCGCCCATTTTAGTGTCTTACGGCACCATTGCCCCGGTTTCTTCATAATATGTGTTGACTGTATCCCTTAACCTTGTTAAACCATAAAACCCGAGCAAGGAGGGGTGACGCATTTTGAAGAGCAGCGATCGTAACAGTAAATTTCTGTTAACTCATCGTGAACGGGAGGTTTTTGAACTCCTCGTGCAGGATAAAACGACGCGCGACATTGCGGGCCAGCTGTTTATCAGCGAGAAAACCGTACGGAACCATATTTCAAACGTTATGCAAAAGTTGAATGTCAAAGGTCGTGCGCAGGCGGTTGTCGAGCTGATCAAGCTTGGGGAATTGAAAATCTGACGGTTTCTTGAGGGCAGAAAACCGTGAACCTTCTTTCTTACCCGCTCCGGCGGGAAGGAAAGAAGGTTTTTTGTACTATACTAAATATATTTTTGATTATCATATAATTTTGAAAGGTAATAAATAATGTGTAAGCTATAAGCAGGGGGGAATCATTGTTATGGACAATCGCAAAATATTTATTGTAATCGCCTCGCTTCTGTTTGTCATTGCTATCCTCTTGGGCTTGATTTACGCAGAGATTCTAGAGAACAATAGGTTGCAAGGCATTCTCATTCAGGGTGTATACAATTAACATCTTCGGATCGCAGAACGGTTGCCCAAACATGGTAACAATCCCCTGTCAATCAACTCTTGCTAAGT
>DJTQ01000225.1 GCA_002439285.1 Paenibacillaceae bacterium UBA6304 | reverse complement strand
TGCCTGCCATTTCTTCCAGCGTACTGATCAATATGATCGGCGGTTTGAAAATGTTCTCGCTCGTATTCGCGCTTACCAACGGTGGCCCGGGGATATCGACACATTCGATGGGCACGGCCATCAATTACTTGCACTTCGGCAACGAGAATGCGGGACAGGCTGCGGCGGCAGGTATGATATTATTCGTGCTTATCTTTATCATCTCATTTGTCATGAATAATTACTTCAGCAAGAAGGAGGTAGATGCATAATGAAGAGAAAATCATGGATTTATAGCCTGGTCGGATTATTGATCATTCTTCTTCATATCGCTCCTCTGTACATTACATTCATGGCATCGTTGAAATCGAAAACGGATTTAAGCTCGAAATGGTTATTTCCAAAAGAGTTCTCGTTAGATAATTACAAAAATGCCCTGGCGGGCGGTGACTTTTTTCAATCCCTGTTAAATACCACTATTATATCCGTCGGCGGGATCGCCATTGTGATTATCGTAGGTGCCGTAACGGGGTATGTACTTGCTCGCCGAAAGAATATTTTGACCAAAGTCATGCTCATGGCTACATTAGGCGTGATGATGGTCCCCGGCATCAGTTTGATCGTGCCTTTGTACAATGTCATGCTTACTCTGAAAGGGATCAACACGTTTTGGGGAATCACACTGCTCGTCGGAACCTCGTACCTGCCTGTAAGTATTTTTATTTATAAGAACTTCATTACGAGTATTCCTAGGGAATTGGATGAAGCTGCGGAGATGGACGGGTGCGGGATCCTCCGGACATTTTTCAGTATCATCATGCCTCAATTAGGAGCTGTAACCGCAAGTATTCTTATTTTGAACGGCGTAAAAATATTCAACGAATTCCTGTATGCGCTCTATTTCCTGCAATCCCCTGAGAAGCGGATGATTACAACCTTTATCTCAAGTTACTTTAATGAGAACAGCAACCTGAACGAAGCATCTGCCGCTGCATTGCTGGCTTGTTTGCCGGTGATTATCGTTTATATTTTACTGCAAAGATACTTTGTAAAGGGCAATATGGATGGGGTAAGCAAATAAGATGAAGGCACATTATTTCATAGGTGTTGATCTTGGTGGGACCAATATCAAATCGGCGATTTTTGATGACGAATTTCATGTGGTTCAGGAGAGAAGCGATCCAACGGAAGCATCCAAGGGGCCATTTCATGTTTTAGGGAAAATCAAGCAAATTGTGCGTGAAATGCTGGCCTCGGAGGGAGTTGCGTTATCGTCTGTAACAGCCATGGGCATGGGAATTCCCGGATTATTGGATCCGAAAGAGGGTTTGTCGATATTCTCACCGAATTTTCCAAACTGGGAGAACATCCACGTGGTAAATGAAATGAAGCGGGACTTTGATTTCCCGGTTTATATTGATAATGATGTGCGGGTGAATTTGTATGGTGAATGGCGGTTTGGCGCCGCGCTCGGTCATGAAAATGTATGTCTGATAACGTTGGGAACAGGGCTCGGATCAGGCATGATCGCCGATGGGAAGGTGCTTTACGGCACAACGGCCAGCGCAGGAGAAATCGGTCACATGAACATGTACAGGGAAGGCCGCCCTTGCAAGTGCGGAAGCTCAGGCTGTCTGGGAAGGTATGTATCCGCCATCGGGATGGTTAGAACCTTTACGGAGAAGCTGGCCGAGGGCAAGTCCAGTATCATTACAAGCTGGATTGGCGGTGAGCCTGCCCTTATTAACGCCAAGATGATTTCTGAGGCTTATGATGCCGGGGATGCACTGGCTATGGAAGTCATGCACGAGACGGGTGAAATCCTCGGATTCGGATTATCCAATGTGATTAACCTGTTTAATCCCGAAGTGATCATCGTCGGCGGCGGGATGTCCGCCGCAGGCGACCGCCTGCTTAATCCAACCCGGGACACCATTCACAAGCATGCCCTAAAGCTGTCCTCCCAAGCTTGCAAGGTAGTTCAAGCCCAGTTGGGCGAGCGGGCCGGAATGATCGGGGCGGCAGCGTATGCTAAGGAGAAGGTAGAATTATGGGACACTGCGACTTCCTACACCGCTGAGTCCGGCACAGATCAAGAAGACAGACAGGAACCCTGACCGTTTTAAGTCAGGGTTCCTTCTTTTCTATATGATTGATGTACGGAAACGGTCGGATTTACATGGAGGATATTGACAACTTTAGCGAACCATGATAGTCTCACTTTGTCGTAATTGATATTGATTATCATTATTGATTACAAAAAAAGTTGACGTTTATCGGGGGGAACACATTGAAAAGGCTATTACAAGTTAGTATGGCACTATTGTCTATTCTAATTTTCACAGCAGCATGTGGCTCGAAAAATACAGAGAACCTCAACAGCATGGCCACGAATCAGGTCAATGCGGCTAACGCGGCAAGTCCTATTATTATTAATCATGGAAAAGGTGAGACCAAGCTGGATAAGCCTGCAGTGCGAGTTGTCGCGTTGGAATGGATCTATTCAGAGGAATTAATCGCGTTAGGTATTCAGCCCGTAGGAAATGCGGACAATGCGGAATATTCGCTGTGGGTGACGGATGAAGCAGCACTCGCAGACAATGTTACGGATGTCGGCTTGCGTTGGGAGCCCAACCTGGAGACGATCGCAGCATTGAAGCCGGATCTGATTATCTCGAATACGGACAATAACGATGCCATCTACACTCAGCTGAACGATATTGCGCCTACCATTGAATTCGATCCTTATCCGAACGAAGGGGATGCCTATACAGGCATGGTCAACGATTTTAAAACCATTGCTACGGCAGTAGGCAAATCGGAAGAAGCAGATAAAGTGCTCGCAGATCTTGATGCGCATTATGTGGCGGCTAAAGAGAAACTTGCAGCTGCTGGCAAGGATAAATTCAATTATGTCATTACCCAAGCATTCAGTAGTCAGAATGCGGTAACGTTGAGAATGTTTACGGATACCTCGACCGTCGTTCAAACGCTCGATCGGATTGGTTTAACAAGCGACTGGAAGTCGGACAAATTTGAGAAGTATGGTTTTACGGATACCACCTTCGAGTCCCTGCCAGCCGTGACCGACTCCAATTTCATTTACATTGTCCAGGAGAACGATAACGTATTCGGGGACGCAGTGAAGGATAATACAGTTTGGAACGGATTGAATTTCGTTAAAGAAAACCGGACTTATAGCATAGGCGGGGACACCTGGACCTTCGGCGGCCCCCTATCCTCCAAAGTATTAGTTGACCGCGTAGTAGAAGCTATAACGAAATGAGAACCGTTAGTTTATTAGGGGGTGGCCTAGCCATCCTCTTCCTGTTGTTGATAGCCAGTCTGTGCTTCGGAGAAGCACAAATCACTTTTAAGGAAGTCTATGAAGCTCTATTTCATCGCCAGGATCTTCTCTCCCATCATTTGATATGGGATATGCGTATGCCGCGCGCCATCTTGGGGTTATTCTCCGGGGCAGGTCTTGCTGTAGCTGGGGTCTTGCTGCAGACCGTTACGAAGAACCCGCTAGCTTCCACGGATACGCTAGGTATTAATGCCGGAGCTTACTTTATGGTGGTTGCAGGAACCATCTATTTTCCCGCACTACTTCACCAGGCACCCTTTCTCTTTGCCGCCGCAGGCGGGGGCATGGCTGCTATGTGTGCCTATACGCTCGGAGGCGGCCGATCAACAAGTCCCATCCGACTGGCTCTTGCCGGGATGATCGTAGCTATGGTGATCGGCTCATTTACAAGCGCTCTACATATATTTCACGCGACGGAAACACAGTCTCTATTCCTATGGGGCTCAGGCTCGCTCGCCCAGCTCGACTGGAAAGGCGTAACGTATGCCTGGCCTGGCATCTGCGCGATTGTTATCGTTGCTTTTTCTCTGGGCAGGCAGTTCGATGTATTGACCTTGGATCAGTCCACCGCTACATCACTAGGTCAAAAGGTGGAACTCACTCGCTTCGCCGGATTAGCGCTTGCGGTGCTTGTTGCTTCTGTCGTAGTCAGTGTAGTGGGACCTATCGGATTTGTTGGTCTCGTCGCTCCGCACTTGGTACGAATAAGCGGTTTGCGCAAGCATCATTGGCTCATTCCCGCCACAGCCCTATGGGGTGCCATATTGCTCACTGCGGCTGATGTTCTTACGCGAATGGTTCGTAGCAGCATGGGGGAGATGCCTGTAGGTGCGATGATGGCAATCATCGGAGCCCCATGGCTAATCTGGCTCATACTTCGAAGAATGAAGGGTATTTCAGGCTCCCTTTCAACCTCATCTATGTCTATTGGCAGGACTCGTCTTCAGATTCGCTTTCCGTTTATCGCACTCATCATGTTTATCTTCGTTGTCTCATTCATTCTTATAAGCATGACGATGGGCGGCACACGTATTCCGCTAGGTCAGCTATTCACGAGCTTAATCGGGTCTGACGGAGCATCACCTTATTCAGTCCTCTTGAATTTACGACTGCCACGAACTCTTGTTGCCGCAGGCGCAGGAATAGCACTGAGTGTGGGCGGGGTTCTTATCCAAGCTTCCGTCCGTAATCCGTTAGCCGATGCTTCGATCTTGGGGGTGACATCGGGGGCTGGATTCGGAGCATTGCTTGTGCTTATTGCCTGGCCGCAAGTACCGATCTTATTTCTTCCGATCGCTGCCATTGGCGGAGCTATCATTGCCGCAGCCGTCATTTTCCTGTTCGCATGGCGTAAGTCGCTCAATCCCTCGGTACTTATTCTTCTGGGGATCGCGGTCTCCGCGATCGGCTCCGCGGGCATTCAAGCCTTAATCGTACTTGGGCCATTATGGGGGAGTACAAGTTACATATGGTTGACGGGATCGACTTACGGCCGCACCTGGGATCAGTTCCTCATCATCTGCATATTCCTGGTCATTCTTCTGCCCCTTGCCTGGTGGCTCGGCCGCAGGTTCGATTTACTCGCATTCTCCGACGACAGTTCTACGGGATTCGGTCTATCGGTGCGTAGAACAAGATTCGCGGCGATGACTATAGGTGTTCTTCTCTCTGCAGGTGCTGTCGCCGTTGTTGGAACCGTAGGTTTTCTCGGTTTAATCGTTCCTCATATGATAAGAAGCTTAATCGGGCATAACACGCGGCAATCCATTATATTATCGGGCTTACTTGGAGCACTGCTTCTTGTATTGGCCGATGCCATCGGTCGAACGGTACTCGCTCCGGTCGAAATTCCATCCGGCTTATTAATTACATTGATTGGTGCACCTTATTTCTTATTCTTAATGTTTCGGTCACATCGTAATAAACTGTAGGCTAATAGCTAGTGAAGGGCGATCCCTTTGCTAGCTATTTTTGTGGTTGGCCAGATGAAAAAATAATGATGACATGAACTGTCACTATTAGGGATTAAGATAGATATGAAAGCTAAGCTGGAACTTATCGAGATAAGGAGATGAAGAGATGTATAACACAGTTGGAGATTTTATCGTTGAATGGAAGAATGAAGCCGCATTAACCCAGAAGGTGCTGGACGGCTTAACCGATGAATCGCTCTCGCAGCAGGTGTATTCCGAAGGCCGTACGTTGGGAAGGATCGCGTGGCATTTTGTTACGAATATTCCGGATTATTTAACGGAGTTTGGAGTCTCGATTGAGAAAGTTCCGAATCCGGACGAAGTACCCGACGCAAAGGAAATCGCGGAAACTTTCAAAACGGTTAGCTCTCATGTAGTCAATGCTCTTCAAGAGCAGTGGACAAACGAAACGTTGAAGCAAATCCAGGATGCCTTCGGAAGAAAAGAATCTAACGCTACCATCTTCATGGGATTGATCAAGCATATCGTCCACCATCGTGGTCAAGTTACAGTCCTGATGCGCCAAGCGGGATTGCCTATACCTGCTGTATACGGTCCTTCGAAGGAAGGTTGGGCCCAAATGGGGGTTACTCCTCCACGGTGAGAGCCGTATTTTCAAAGTCCGATCCTGAAACTTCACTGACGGAAGATGTCAGTGAAGTTTTTTTATAATAGGGATACCGATGAATGAACTACGGAAGGAGTGTGCTTCATGCATACGAGAAAAGTGTACCTTTATGTATTCGATACGATGGCAGACTGGGAGGTCGGTTATTTAATTGGGGAACTAAACTCTGGCAGGTATTTTAAGAAGGGTTTAGCACCCCTAGAGGTGATAGCAGTAGGTAATGTTAAAAGTCCTGCGACAACAATGGGAGGATTGAAAGTATTGCCTGGTATCTCTATTGATGATTGTGTTTTGGAGGGGACGGATGTATTGGTTCTTCCAGGCGGAAATACTTGGACAGAAGCGATTCACGAGCCTATTTTGAGCAAAGCTTCTGAATCTTTAAACGAAGGTATCATGGTTGCGGCAATTTGTGGGGCTACGATGGGACTAGCAAAGATGGGATTACTAGATTCAAGAAGACATACGAGCAACGATCTGGAATATCTGAAAATGATTTGTCCTAATTATAGTGGAGAACCCCATTATGAGATGAAGCCTGCAGTAACAGACGGGAATTTAATTACCGCATCGGGAGTAGCTCCTTTGGAATTTGCGATGCATGTAATAAAGGCGTTGGACGTATTTGCCCCGGAAACACTACATTCATGGTACAATCTGTATCGAACTCATGAACCAAAGTATTTCTTCGAGTTAATGAATTCGCTTGAGAGAAATTGAGCTTGAAGTATCCGCCCATAGCGGTTGCATTTTAATAAACAACGAGGCCATTCTCAGACAGGATGGTCTTGTTTCTGGATATACATACCCGAATTATTTTCCCTATTACTAAAAAAGAGGTGCTCCCGATGGCGAAATGGGATAATATGCTGTCCATGCTCTGGATGCTGCGGTACGGAAGGAAGCTTACTGCTGCGCAGATTGCGGACGATTTGGAGATTAGCGTCCGCACGGTGTACCGGTATATCGACGCATTAGGCGCCAGTGGCGTGCCGATTGTCGCGGAATCGGGACATGACGGCGGCATTCACATTCTGGATAGCTTCAAGGAGACGCCATTATTCTTCAACCCGGTAGAGTTGAAGGCGCTTGTGGATGCGTTTAAATTTGCGCAAGGCGCCGGCTATCCGTATACAGAGGAGCTGGAAAGCGCTCTGAAGAAGGTGGAGAACGGGCTTCACGAAGAGCAGCGCCAGGATCTGTCCCGTCAGACTAGCGGACTGGATGTGATTTCTACGGCGCGTCCGCCTTCCGTCATCCCGGTGCTCAGGGACTTGGAGCAGGCGGCGGAGGACGGGCGAACGGTCCGCATCGCCTATCGCAAAGAACATGCGGAGCAGGATGACGAACGTGAAGTAAATCCTTACGGTTTGGCTTATGATCGAAACGAATGGTATGCGGTCGCCTTCTGCTGTCGATCACAGGCCGTACGCACGTTCCGCGTAGACCGTATTGTGCGGTTGGAGCCAACCGACGCGCGGTTCGACAAGCCGGAGCGCTTCTCTGCGTCCGCCTATTTCCGCGATAAGTCCGAGCGGGAGCGGGAGGCGGACGGGCCGCTGACGGTCATCCGTATCGAGGGAGACCCCGATACGCTCAATGCGGTTTGCAGCCACTGGCATCTCCGTCACTATTTGACGGACCGGACCGACCTAGAGGCTCGGTTTCTGCTCGACGTCCCGACGATGAACAAGTACCTTCCGATGTACCTGGTGACTTTCGGGACGGCCATTCATATTCGTGAGCCGCTGGAGTTGAAGCGTCGGATCCGGGAAATGGCCTACGGGATCGCAAAGCATTACGATGACGAATCCGATTGAGCTTCACTGACGGCCTTTGTCAGCAAGCCCGGTATACGATAGAGACAAGGCTGCGGAAGTGGCAGTTTAAACGAAGATAAATAAGGAGAGGTGGAATCCTCTATGCTTCAACACTCGCAACAATTATACGAATATCATGTTTGGGCCAATGACCAGCTATTCACCCACCTGGAGCAGCTTCCGGAGGAAGCGTTTCATGCGGAGGTGACGAGCGTGTTCCCGTCCGTGTCGCAAACGCTTGGGCATATGTACTTGTACGAGCAACTCTATATGCATGTGCTTGCGGAAGTGCCGAATGCGGACATTTTTCCAAAAATGTCGGGTTGGATGGAGGATGCGAAGGTCAAAACCGTGGATGAGGTGCGTCAGCTGTTTTACGGCGTCGCCGAACAGTTTCGCGATTTGTTGCGTCGTACGCCCGACCCGGACAAGACGATGACGATCGAGCATCCGAAGTACGGCTCTCTTGATACGCATTTCTCCGACATCCTGCAGCATGTGGTCAACCACGGAACTTATCACCGGGGTAATGTGACCGCGATGCTGAAGCAGCAAGGGTATGCCGGGGTTCCGACCGACTATATATTTTATTTGCTGGAGATGCAAAGAGGGCAGCGGTAAACGGTGGTTAAGCGGACGGCGGCACCAATAACCGGTCTTAAGGGTGGCGATTCAAGATGATCCGTCACTATGATGTATACGCGATGTAGAATAGAAGAGGGAAGGTCGTGTTCTAACCCTATAATAAATTCAATAAGAACACGACTTTAACAGCGGGTGTAATCCCATACCCATCCCCCCTCACGCACAAATGTTGAAGTCCGAACCCCAAAGACGCCGTCAGGCGTTTTTCTTATATTACAGAAAGTATAAACCTCGGAATTAGTATTGCAGGCCAAGGAAACCATATCCTATCTCGAAAGTCTCCCTAATTTATAGCTAAAGGAACTCAGAGCCGTTATTTCAGTAGAATCGCATTGTCGGGAGGACATAACGGAACCCAGAAACCTTATTTGGTAGAAATCAGACCGGATGGAGTAATTTCGGACCTAATAACGGCTTCTAGTTCCGTTACGGAAGAGAAACGGTCAATTTGACACGAATAACGTTCCTGAGTTCCGTTAGGATTCTGTTTTGTTAGACGCCGTCAGGCGTTTTTCTTATGATTTGAACACGCATCTTAATCTACGGGGATTTCGATGTTCCTATTGTAAGGCTTCATGTAATGCATTCCTGTGATGATAAGCTGCTCGGGCTGAACGGAGGTATCGAACAACAGGGTGCGCTCCTTCAGAATAGTTCCGTCCGGCAGCTTGGTATCGTATTGATTCAAGGTCGTGTTCAGCGGAATATTCTCTCCGTCCGCCTCAATGGACACGCCATCCAGCATCACATCCTGTTCAGTCGCTATCGTGATCTCGATGCCTCGCGAGGTTGCGGACACCTTTTTGACCCACAATTCCTTATCTTCCAACAACACCGGTTGATCGGCGGGGGAAGGGAGGGAGATGTGGCGGTCAAGTTTCCGATATCCAACGAACTCTTTGATGACCAGTTCCAAAGATTCCAGATCCGAAGGGAGCGCGTCATAACGGATATCAAATTTCATGCCTGTATACGAAGACTGGCTACCGCTGCCGACTTGGGCCACCGGCTTTCCGTTAGCTATCAATTCAATTCCGTCCATGGCATTGCGAATCCGATCGAAGTTGTCGATACTCAGATATCCCTTGATGATCGTCATCGTGGGGGTCGCCGTGATCGATTGAAAATTAATCGTGCCCCGGTCGACTTCCAGCGTTTTGCGGATGTGCTGCTTGACCTCGGTTTGCATGGCCTTGTTGGGATCATAGGCAAAAGTCAGCTCACTGTCCTTCATTTGATTACCCGGCAACTGCTGCCGGAACTGCAGCGTTAATTTTTTTGCGAACGGGCTGACGGGTTCGAAGGTGTATGTGCCTTTTACCTCGGTATGCTCGTCATTCATCTGGGAGATACCTGTTTCCACGAAGGAGTCCGTTAAGAAGCCGGTGATTCTGGCCGGGCTGAATATGCTGCTTGAAGCCTCCTCGGAAATCCCCTGAGGATTGAACAAGGTGTAGAACAGAATCAATTGGTTCGCATCCGTCATAAGTCCATTAATGGTGAGCTCGGTTCCGTCATCAAGAGTCATCTTCTCCTCGATGGGTTGTCCCTTTCCCTGATCGTTGAGATCCTGCAGCGTACCGCTGATCACCGCATCGAATCCAAACAATTGTTTGCCGTAATAGGCAAAGGCAGGGTAATTGGTTCCCAGAACTGCGATAAATAGCACTATGGCGGCCGCTGCTGTCCAAATCGCCGGGACTGTTTTTTTTGTTCGCCGTAGGGGGGCTCTATCCAGGGCTGTCCGGAGTCTCATTTCCAGGTCGTCCGGCGCTGTAATGGAGTCGATGTTCTTCTTCTCCTCCGCTAGCCGTTCCTCGATGTTATTCATCGGCCTCACCCCCATAAAGTTCTCTCAGCTTTTTCAATCCCTGAAAAATCCTTGATTTCACGGTCCCCACCGGAACCTCCGTCAGACCCGCGATTGCCGCATAATCGAGATCATGCAAATATTTCAATTGGATCGCTTCTTTTTGCGGTTCATTTAATTGTTGTAACAGCTCTTGAAGATGCATCTGTTGATCGCTCGTCTTGTAAGGATCACTCGTACGTGAGCGGCTGATTGAATCCAGTTCGTCCTCAGCACTTTCGCTTAAATCCTCCACAAGGACGAGTCTTTGCCGTTTGCGCAGCAGTGCCTTGCAGACATTGACCAGGATGGTCTTGCTCCAGCTGCCAAAAGCCTCCTCATTCCGGAGCTGATGAATCCGTTCATACAGCAGGACGATCATTTCCTCCATCGCATCCATCGCGTCATGCTCATTTCCCATATAGGTGAGAGCCAGCCGGTAGTAGGCGTCTTTATCGGCCATGATCAGTTGAAGCAAGGCCTCTTTATTTCCCTTTTTCGCTTGTTTAATCTGCCGGACGGCACGCATGCCTTCACCTCTCTCCCCTATAAGAGTCATGACCCTGAGGAAAAGTTCATTTTGCAATAAAAAAATCTATATAAGATGAACTCTAAAGATATTTGCAGGCAAGGGAGTAAAATGATTCTGAACATTTTACATACTTGCCCCCAAAATAATTCATCTTATATAGGTTAAACACCGATTCCTTCAAATGCATAGGTTACTAATTGCTGCACATAGGGTACGTCCAATGTTTCGCCGGTCACCAGCAGACGATAGAAAATCGGCCCGTAAATGAGATCAATGCTTATGTCGATGTCGAGGTCCTTTTTCAGTTCGCCAAGCTGAATCCCCTTCTCCAATAGGCCCCTTGCCTCAAGACGGCGGGGGTGAAAGAATCGGGTTCGATAAGCCTCCGCCAATCCTGCATCAAACTGTCCCTCGCCTAATAACTGCGTAATGATGGTTCCCTCCCGACTTGTTAAAAACCGGGTTAAATTCGTAGCGTGAATAAGAATATCGTTAAATGCCGAGCCCGTGTCAGGTACGGGTAGTCTAGCCGTGGCCGCATCCATAAAACCATCCATGATCACGGCAGCCTTGTTAGGCCACCATTTGTAAATTGTAGCCTTGCTGACTTGGGCGCGATCGGCAATTTTATCAACGGTGACGGCTTGAAAGCCACTTTCCAACAATAACTCATAAGAAGCGGAGAGGATGGACTTTTGCGCTTCTACATTACGCGGTCTGCCTCTTTTACCATTCATCATAATCGTCTCCTTCGCAACACTTGTCTTTATTAATAAAAGTAAACTATACGTTCAGTATACCAATGAAGATCAAAAAGAAAAAATAAAATCGCCCATTTACAAAACTACACGTTCAGTATATTATTTAATTTATAAACTATACGTTCAGTATTTAAAAAAACAAAGAAGGAGTTACCAAGAGGGCGCAATTTGAAATTGTTGAATCACATTATTTTCATAGAAGGAGTTGTCTAAAATGACTGCTATTTCAAAACAAACCACCGAGAATCATATCCCTACATGGCTAACAATACTTCTGGCAACCGCATGCGGTATCATTGTAGCTAATCTTTACTATGCGCAGCCCTTGGTGGGGGTAATCAGCTCTTCCCTCGGGCTGTCCGAGAGCACTTCCGGTTTTATCGTGACGCTAACGCAGATTGGCTATGTAGTCGGCTTGTTATTTATCGTACCTATGGGCGATATCGTAGAGAATCGTAGATTAGTTGTCGTATCTTTACTTGTTACATGGATTGCCCTTGCAATCACTGCCGTATCGAAACAAGCGGTGCCCTTCTTAGCGGCTTCGTTCGTCATCGGTTTAGGGTCAGTCGCTGCGCAAGTGCTCGTACCTTTTGCGTCGTATCTTGCATCGGAATCTTCACGCGGTCGTGTTGTGGGCAATGTCATGAGTGGCTTGTTACTTGGAATCATGCTCTCGCGTCCTTTATCCAGCCTGGTAGCCGACTTCTTTGGCTGGCATGCCGTATTCGCCTTATCCGCCATTGCTATTATTGTTTTGGCTATCGTACTGGCAAAGGTGTTACCTGCGAGAAAGCCCTCGACGGACACGCGTTATACAGCTCTACTTGGTTCAATGTGGCACTTGTTGCGAACAACTCCGATCTTACGCCGCCGGGCAGCTTACCATGCGTGCGTGTTTGCAACTTTCAGTTTATTCTGGACAACAGTTCCATTACTGTTATCTAGCTCAATCTTCAACTTTTCACAGAGAGATATCGCGTTGTTCGCGCTTGTCGGAGTCGCGGGGGCATTAGCTGCGCCTGTGGCCGGACGGCTGGCCGACCGCGGCTGGACTAGACCCGCAACCGGGATTGCACTCGCAACAGTCGCCATTTCCATGGTATTGCCGTTTATCCTCCGCTCGGGATCACCTCTTGGTGTAGCCATTCTCGTCGTATCGGCGATATTATTGGATGCCGGCGTATCCGCCAATCTTGTGCTTGGTCAACGCGCGCTCTTCTCGCTGAGTCCGGAAATTCGCAGTCGTTTGAACGGGCTCTTTATGGCTATTTTCTTCTTTGGCGGAGCCGTCGGATCTGCAATTGGGGGATGGACTTATGCCTCGGGAGGATGGAGTGCGGTGTTATGGATCGGAATGGCCTTCCCGATTGCAGCCCTGCTTTATTTTGCGACAGAGAAGAAGTAATTGAGGTGAGGAGGCGCAGATATGCATACTGGGGAACCCTTCCGGAATTCAGAGAGGTCCCCTCAAGCTGTGGATGAGACTTTTAATTTATTAACTATTCCAGCACCTGAAAAGCCACCTTACCTAAAGGCAGTTCCATAAATCCGCAATATCTTTCGGCAGCCTGAATGAAATGCTCTTCACTAAGGTTAAGAGGCGAGAATAGATTGAAGTTGATGTCGATTCCATTCTTCTTCATTGTCCGTTTCCATGTCCCCGCAATCTGACTGTCGATGACGATGGTCGGATTGAATAAGCCATTATTGCCGGGGACGACATGGCGGGCATATTCCGCCTTTAATACTGCACTTCGATCTTTATAGCCGAGCAGATATTGATCGAATCCCGGAAGCAGGTAGACCGGTGCTTCTTTTTTCATTGTCTCAACGTGAAAACAAGGCTCAGTTCCCCAGTACTCCTGACCTTGTATTTTTTCCGCCACTAGCCGGGAACGTACAGCCTCCATTCCCTGTCTTGCATCCGAGAGCGTGATGCCCGCCCACCAGGAGAAATCCTGAACGGTTGAAGGCCCATGGCTGGTAAAATAACGTTCCGTGAGCAAACCGAGGGCTTCGCTCCGGGTGAACTCCTTGGTAGCTGGCACCCACTCATCGAGTAACACAAAGGTTTGCTGCTTCCCTTCCCGGGGTCCTAGGCAGATGTGACCGGACTCCGCGAGGTACCACAAAATATGATAGCCCCGTTGATTCTTCGTGTTAATCCCGTTCTCCTCCAGCAATTGCATGAGATTAGGCCGCGTTATCCGCTTGTCCCCCTGCAATGCCTTATAGATAATCTGTCTACAGCTTTCGATGATCTGTTGATCAAGCTCCAATTGCTTCAATCTTCGCTCATCCTGCGCAAGAAGACGCGGGGCCAGAAGCTTCAGCATCCATCTTACATCTTCCGGAGACACGAAATGAATGGTTCCGCGCATCAGCCAAGTCAGTATAATCTTGCGGTCTGTGATGCTCTGCTCGATATCCGCTACTGTAGCGGAGGACATGCGCACTCCGACTGCCCATAGGGCCTGGTGATAATCCTGTGCTTGTATCGCGCTGAGATGCCTTACAACCTGTTCAGGTTTGTTGAACTTGTCGCCAGTAATGCGCATATTGAACATTCGCTGATAGGGAACATGGTGTGCCATCATGGGCCGCCTCCTGCTAGATCATAGACTTTGAAAAATTGCCTCGAACTACAAAAAAACTCGCGGGCTTTTTCCCGAAAAAATTGGGTTACCTCATTTTGATCCGCAAAGAACAATTCTGCACCATCGTCTTCATGAAGGGCGTACTCAAAGCCGCCGATTTTTTGAGCGGACAGTAACTCTCTGTTAAACTTTTTGTTTAAATATTCGTTATAGAATTGTTGAAGGTCCATCGCTCATATCCTCCCGGTTCTTATAGGAGTGCATTCATATAACGCATAACCTAACTGTAAAGGAGTTAACTATGAATACGCAACAACGTAAGCTGGTTTTTTCCATAACCGTTCTATATACGATTTTGATTCTGTATTTTATTTTCTTTGCTTTCGGCAGAACAGGTAACGTAGCGCAAACGACCGGTTATACCTTTATATTTTTGCCGGACACTTTTTATAAGCTACCAAGCGTTTCCGATCTTCTGCATCCGACCTTGATGGATCTCGTGGGTTTTGGAAATATCGTAGCATTCATCCCTTTCGGCATCTTGATTCCGTTGTTATACCGGACCGGCTTTTTTCGATTCATTGCCTTGTTCTTCTTGTCCATTCTCGCGGTTGAGACCGTGCAGGCCTTAACTTTGCTCGGCAGCTTCGATATGAACGATGCGATTCAGAACACTTTAGGCGCGGCGGTCGGATTCGGGGCGTTTAAATTTGGAGTTCGTACAAACAACGTATGGAGAAATCTGGTCACTATAGGCGTTTCCATGATCGTCCTTCTGGCGGGGTTATGGGGGGCCTGCGGGCTGGTAGACAAAGCGTTCACCAAATATGAAGGTCCCGTTGTGGCTCTAAATGAACCAAAAGATAGCTCTGGCGAAACATTCACGGGAACAAAACTGTACAGTTTTAAAATTGGCGGGCAAAACATAGAACCCCAATACAATGTTTTTAGTGCCGAAGGCAAAAAGGTGGAGACCTACACGTATACCTTAGGCAAAAAGGAGCTTGTTCTTTCCGGGTACTATGGTATTCCTGATGATGCAGATGATCTGAATGGGAGCATAAGCCTTTCGGTGGATGGTCGTCAAATCCTCTCCAACTCCGGAGAATATCAAGGCCGTGAGCCGGGAATGTTTGAGATCCCTCTTGAAGCGGTAGACGAGCTGACGATTACACTTGAGGGAAATGAGAAGCTTTGGGATATCGGATTCAGGGAGATGGGGTATTTCTGGAACTAAGCTGAGTGTCCGGCAGCCGGAGGACCGGCTTCTGGAGAAATTGCGGATTCCGAGCGACGAAGATGATGAAAGCAGGATACTCTTTTCCATTGGGAAAGGGGTATCCTGTTTTTTTGACAGCGGCCATATGGGTACACGGATAGTTTCTTTCTCCTTTGTATGTGACAAATTTCTCAAATTGTGATCCAAATCCTGATTCATTTTTAAAAAGTGGGATAGGATGGGGTCAGTCAGATAAACACAACGAGCAATTGGAGGGCGAGAAATAGAGATGAACAAAATTGAGATAGCCAAGGACACATACTGGGTAGGAAAGATCGATGATCGTGAGGTGCCGTTCCACCGTTTGGTTCTCGCGAAAGGGACGACGTATAATGCTTATTTGCTCAAAACAGCCAAACCGACCGTGATCGATACCGTGGATATGGAATTCGGCCGGGAGTTTGTTGAAAATTTGAGTGAATGTATTGATCCGAATGAGATCCAATACATCGTGATTAATCATACAGAGCCTGACCATTCCGGCGGTTTGGCAGCACTCGCTGGCCGGGCGCCTAATGCAACGATTGTGTGCACGGAAATTGCGGTTGATGAGTTGAAAGAAATGTATAAGCTTCATTCGCGGAACTTCTTGGTTGTTAAAGACGGAGACACCCTGGATATCGGCGGCAAAACATTGAAATTCAAAGAAACACCTTACCTGCATACCGAGGAAACGATGATTACGTATTGTATCGAGGATAAAATCCTGTTCCCTTGCGATATTTTCAGTACACATGTTGCCGCAACTGAATCCCTCTTCGCAGATGAAGCCGGCTTTGATATTATGGATGATTTCGTTGGCTACTATAATGCCATCATTCATCCGCATCGCAGATACGTGCGCACCTTGATTCAGGCGCTGGAGGATCTGGATGTGCAAATGATCGCTCCTTCGCATGGTTATATTTTGCGGAATGATATCCAGAAATATATTGACCTCTATGCCACTTTAAGCGCCAATACCGTAGATAACAAACGGGTAACGATCGTGTATACCACGATTAAGAACAATACGAAAAAAGTAGCCGAACAACTGAAGAAATTCTTTGAGGAGAATCAAATTCAGACTACTGTATTTAATTCGGATAAAGCAGATAAAGCAGAGATCATTGCAAGTATTCAAGCCGCGGATGCCGTATGGATTGGAAGCTCCACCAAATATGCGGATATCATCGGGAACCTGGAAGATTTGCTGATGGATCTGAAGGGATTGAATTTGGAAGGCAAGATTGCCGCCGCCTTTGGTTCTTATGGATGGAGCGGGGAAGCGATTGAAGTCATTCAGGACTATCTATTGCAGACGAATATGAATGTACAAACCACTTCCCATGTCATCAAATCGACCGGCATGACGCATGTCGAGTTCCCGGTGCGGGTGAGATTCTCCCCTAAAAACGAGCAGTCGAAAAAGATTGAGCACGCCGCTGCTTTTGTCACCGATCTGCTGCAAAGCGCGATCTAAATAATTTAAAGTGAGGGAAGGTGAGATTATGACAAAGAACTATTGCATCATTGGAACGGGCGTCGCCGCGGTTAACGCCGCTAAAGCCATTCGCGATCAAGACCCGGAAGGGAATATCCGGATCTTTGGATCCGAGGATTCGCTACCTTACAACCGCATTAAATTGTCCAAGGACTTATACGGCGATTTGCGTAGTGAGAAGGTGCTGATCAAGAAAGAGGCGTGGTACCAGAAGCAACAAATTCAGACGTTTCCGAACACAGCTATCACTCAAATCGATGTAGAACAACATATTCTAGTTACTTCTGCAGGTGAGCGTATTTCCTACGATAAATTGTTGATTTGCACAGGCGCGAAGAATCGGAAGCTGCCGCTTCCCGGTTTTGACAAGCAAGGGGTTTATACGATCCGTGAAATGCATGAGGCGGAAGCCTTCAAGGCTTATATTGAAGATAAATCAAGCATTGTAAATATAGGCGGAGGCATTCAAGGTTTGGAGACCGCATGGTCGATCGTCAAAGCCGGCAAAAAAGTAACCATCCTGGAAGCTGCGCCCCGTCTAATGGCCAGACAATTGGATGAAAAGGCTAGCTCTATTCTTAAACAGAAGCTGGAGGTAGCTGGCGTGGATGTCCGGTTGCAAGCGGCGGTTCAACAGGTGGTAGGGGAGGAAGCCGTGGCAGGAATTCAAGTCAATGAGTCCACGATCCCTTGCGACAGCGTCATCTATTCCATTGGAGTCATTCCGAATGTAGACCTTGTTGCGAACACGCCTATAGCGACCCGGGCTGGAATTATCGTCAATGACTATATGGAAACGAATGTACCTAATGTGTATGCCGCAGGCGATGTTACCGAGTGGAACGGCGCGGTGGTAGGCTTATGGGATCGTGCGATGGATCAAGGGAAGGTCGCGGGCAAGAACATGGTCAACCAGGGGACGGAAGTCTATCGGATGTCGATCCCTTTGACAGTCTTTAACGCATTTGATCTCCCTCTATTCTCCATGGGGCTTGTCGATGAGTCGCAATGTGAGACCACCTTGGTGGAAGAAGACGCTGCTGCCGGGAAATACACGAGATTGTTTATTGCGAATGGAAGTCTTGTCGGTGTGATTTCATTTGAAAGTGTTGTTGCGGCTGCGCCGTATAAGACAGCGATTGAGAGTCAAGTATCCTTGGCCGGACTGGACCTGAAGGCATTGTCGATTCAAGAGGTTATGACCGCTATTAAAGAGCGGCTTGCAACACCTATTACTGCTTAACAAATATAAAGGAGACGATCACCATGGAATCCATGAAAAAATATGTCTGTATCCCTTGCGGATACATTTACGATCCTGCTGTAGGAGATCCCGATGAGGATGTTGAACCAGGAACTGCATTTGAAGATTTGCCTGAAGATTGGGTCTGCCCTGTATGCGGGGAAGATAAGGATAAATTCGAAGAAGTTCCGGAATCCTAGGAGTTAAATGATTTAGACGATTTGCTGTATGTTTGTCCCATAGCACGAATTGAATGCCTCCCTGGAATTTGTAGTTGTACAAATTCTTGGGGGGCATTTTGTGCAATATGTGCCTCTAAGCACAAAGGGGCATCCATTTCGATGATATATTATTCTCAGTGATATTCATTATCATCAGACAAGCTGAATTAAAGAATGAGGGGGATACATGGATGAAAGAACATTCCTGTAATCATGATTTAAACGGGAGAAAAGCTCAAGCTCCTTGTCCCAAGAAGGTTCCGATCTTTCAAACCTTATCCGATGAGGAGATTCTGAAGATTTCCCGAATGACCCGCCATATTAAATATAGTAAAGGGCAGATGCTGTTAAACGAAGGTGAGAAGTCGGATAAATTGTTTATCGTCAACTACGGACAAGTCAAAGTGTCCAAGTTTACGATGGACGGCAAGGAACAAATTCTGTACCTACTGACTAGCGGGGAATTTTTCGGTGAGCTGCATCTGTTCAACCCGGATGAAACCCATAATTTCAGTGTCTATGCGATTGAAGATACAGAAATATGTCTGTTGACTAAGGAATCGATGGACCTGATTATGAAGGATAACCCGGAAATTTCAATTAAGATATTAACCGCAGTAACCCAGCGGCTCGCCCATACGGAGAATCTGGCGCAAAATCTGGCTACAAAAAACTCGGATGCTCGCGTAGCCTATACGATTCTGGAGTTTAGCCAGAAATTCGGCAGGAATCGTAAAGAAGGGGTGCTGATCGATTTACCGCTTTCGCGCGAGGAAATAGCCAATTATGTCGGGGTTACGCGGGAGACCGTTAGCCGAAAATTCAGCAAATTTGAGAAATTAGGATTCATCTCCTTATCCGGTAACAAACAATTGCTCGTTAAGGACCAGAATGCTCTGCGTGAATATACGCAGTGATACGTAGTGACATAACTAGCATTTACAATGGGAATTATTATGTTAGAATAGCAGAACAGCAATAATAAATTTCATATTTCACAAGCTATGATGGCTATGGATTACACTATAGCCGGAGCAGCTTCTGGAGAGATCGCGGGAGAACCGCGGCGCCGAAGGGTTCACAATCTCAGGCAAAAGGACAGAAGAGTACGGAATATTTATTTGTCTTGTCGATTGCGGATGTGATCAGCAGGGCAGATGGTTTTTCATATTCTTTATGACCCGGGAGAGATTGGATGATATCCAGTCTCTTTTTTTGTATCCAAAGTTAGGCAATCATTAAGGGGGAACAAGGAATGGAACAACAACCGGAATTGAAGAGAGGGCTGGCCAATCGGCATGTGCAGCTCATCGCCATCGGCGGAACGATTGGAACGGGATTATTCCTGGGATCGGGCAAAGCCATAGAGAAGGCAGGTCCCTCCATCATGCTTACTTATTTAATCGTGGGGATCGCCGTGTTTTTCGTGATGAGGGCTTTGGGAGAGCTCCTGTTGTCGAAGGCGGGATATCAATCGTTTACGGATATTGCCGAGGACTATCTCGGACCCCGGTTCGCCTTCGTAACCGGCTGGACGTATTGGTTTTGCTGGATCATGACGGCTATGGCCGACGTGATCGCGGTGGGCGTATATGTACAATATTGGTTCGATATCCCGCAGTGGGTACCTGCCGTCATCTGCTTAATTATTTTATTGGGGCTGAATCTTTTATCCGTTAAGAATTTTGGGGAATTGGAGTTTTGGTTCGCCTTAATCAAAGTCATCACCATCCTCGCCTTAATCGGCCTTGGGATCGTATTGCTGGTCATCGGGTTTAAGACAGAGGCGGGCTCGGTGACGATTCGCAATCTCTGGGAACATGGGGGCGTATTTCCGAACGGGATTTCAGGGTTTTTATTTTCTTTTCAAATGGTGGTATTCGCTTATGTCGGCGTGGAATTAGTGGGCGTTTCTGCCGCAGAGACTTCCAATCCGGAGAAAAATATCCCGTCGGCGATCAACAAAATTCCGCTGCGAATCCTGTTCTTCTACGTGGGCGCGCTTTTCGTCCTGTTGTGCATTAATCCCTGGACGCAGCTCAGTCCGGCAGAGAGTCCTTTTGTGAGAACCTTTAGCTTGGTGGGGATTCCGATTGCCGCAGGCATTATTAATTTCGTCGTCCTCACTTCAGCCGCCTCGGCATGCAACAGTGGGATGTTCTCGACTAGTCGGATTCTTTATAATTTGAGCAAGAACCGGCAGGCGTCCCCACGCTTGGGGAAATTGAATAAAAATTATGTACCTGGTAACTCGCTGTTCATTTCCACACTGGTCATCTCCGTAGGGGCTCTTTTGAGCAAGCTTATTCCGGAGCAGGCCTTTGGCATCGTGACTACCATAAGCGCCATTTGCTTTATTTGGGTATGGGGTGTCGTTCTCGTCTGTCATATCAAATATAAGAAAACCCGGCCGGATTTGCAGGCAAAATCGAAATTCAAGGCACCTTTCACGCCGGCTGTAAATTATGTGGTCTTAGGTCTGTTTGCCGCGATTCTTATCATTATGCTGATTGCCGATGAGACTCGTCCAGCTCTATTGTTTACGCCATTATGGTTCATTCTTTTATTCGTCTTGTACTCGATGAGAAGCAGCAAGAAGGGAAGAAGCGATCAGGATCAGGATAGGAATATGCTTAATACATGAGATTAGAAAGGGGGTCTCCCAAAAGTCATCGTAGATGACTGAAGGACACTCCCTTTCTCCTGAACAAGCTTACTTTCACCATGTCGCTCTCCTCTCTAGGCTCACCAAACCGCTATATGGAGATTAACTGGAAAACCTACAGTTATTTCACGCGGTAGGCCAAGTCCGGACAAACTAACTGGAAAACCTCCAGCTAATTTAGACACTTGCTGCGAATAGAGCGGAAAGGATAAGAATTAACTGGAGGAAATACAGTTAATTCTCCAGAACGACTGGATTCACGGTAATTAACTGTAGGAAAGAGTCAATTTCATAATTCACCTTCACAAATAGTTGGTATTACCCCCAAAAAAATAGGTGAATTTTTTTGAAAATGCAATTACGCAGCTTGGACCATACGCTTGTTTAACTTATCAAGTGCAAACTTGGTTAAATTGTAGGCGAGCATACTCAGTTGAAAATCAACATTTGCTCTAACGCCGCGGTGCCGCGTTCGTTTTAGTCCAAAGTACTCTTTTAGGTAAGCAAATACACGTTCAACTGCTGTCCGTTTCTTGTACAGTTTCTTAAAGCTCTCGCTGCCTCTTGCTGGATAGGTGTGCTTGCGTACGTCTGTTTCGATCCGGACTTTAAATACCTTCTGGCAGTCCGAATCAGCAAAAGGACACTCCTTACAAGAGCTTGGACAGGTATATCGAAGTGTCTCATATTTGCGATCAAAGCTATCATACCGATAAGTATGGCCTTCTTTACATACCGGGCCATAATCGAGATTCATCCCTTCCGACGGAGTCGTATGGTGGATTATATCTATAATAGGATATGCCTTGATCGAGCGAACCAGTTCATACACGGGTTTGCTGTCATAGCCTTTATCCCCTAACACATGCTTTACCTTTAACATGGGAAACTTGAGCGGAAGCCCTTTGAGTAACAGTACTGCCATGCGCTGGTCATTCAAATGAGCCGAACTCAGTACCCCGCTTAGCACATATTGACTGTCCGTATCCACCAATACGTTGGCTTTGTAACCATACCAGGAGGTGAGTTTACCTTTCGAGTTTTTCTTGCTGCAAAGAGAGGCTTGCCGAGGTAATGCTTTAAACAATTCATCGTAAGTATAGGACAACATGCCTTCAATTTTCTTATCAAAAGGTTCCAAGCTTGCCTCGTAGGCTTCACGTTCTCTATGACGGCGCTCCTTTTCTTGGGCGGTGCAATTCCCACGTCCATAAACCGGCTTTTGAGGTTTTGAGAGTGCTGGTTCGGACACAGACAGAGGTGGATCCAGTTCGAGTTGTTGAGTTGAAGAATCAGGGTGACTCTTCTCTCGCCGAGCCGCACGACGTTTCGCGGCTGACTCTCCATATTGGCAGTCCCAGGCTTCAACAGCCGAGGAATCAACGGCAATATGGGTTCCTGCTAAGAAGCCTTCAGCATGAGCGGCTTTTACTAAACGGTCTTGTACTTGTTCGAGTAAGCCCTTCTGTTGTAAGACTAGATTGAGCCGGGAGTAGGATGCTTCACTCGGTATACGATCCGAACCGGTAAACCGGCATTGAATCCGAAATTCCTCACTGCTTCTCAAACGCTTTACGATGGAGGAGACGAATTCAATGCCCTCTATCTTTGCGATTAGCAGCGAGTAAATCATGGCAGAGTAATTTAAGACTTCTGGACGCCCTAAGCGACTAGGTTTGCTAAGCGCATGCATAACCGGAGCGAGATTCAAATACTCAAAAATATGACCATATTTATCTTCGGGGCGCATTTCCAACAATTGCTCGAAGGAAAACAGCTCTATTTGGCGAATTGAATAGATAGGGAGTACCTCCGTTTCTTTTCTCGATTTTGGTTTAGTCGCCTATTACTTCGAGATTTGGGGAGGTACTCCTTTTTCTATGGTCAAAAAACCTAGTTGAATCAAGGGTTATGAATTATGAAATTGACTCGGAAATACAGTTAATTTGCTCCCAACAACCCTCACTCCTATCGATCCCAGCGGTCGTGCCCCAAAAGTCATCGTAGATGACTGGGGGCCACCAAGCAGGCGGCAGTAAGCCGGCAAAGAGAAAGAGCCGGCCAAGAATAACATCTCTGGCCAGCCCCTTTGCCTATGTTTCGCTTTATGGAGGTGGTTATTGGGTTAACTTTACATTTCCAAACACGACCTTATTGCCTGTATCGTCTCCCGGATTGCTGAGAGCCATGCCTACATACACTTGGCGATTCATTGGAATCGTGACCGTGCCGATCTTATTCCAGTGCCTGCCGTTGGAAGAAATCGACCCGGTGAAAATGTTGCCCTTACGGCTCAGCTTCAGCCAGGCTGGAGCTGAGTCATCCGTGGTCTGGTCGGTTGTGCCTCCCGTGGTCTCTGTGCGATACTGGAAGGATGCGCCATTCTCCGAGGTAAGCATCACATCGACGTGCTTCGCATCAGGGTTCAGCGATTCCCGGATCATGATGCCGGCCTTGGCCCAACCATCGACGCGGTCCATTGACTTAACCTGAACAATCATCTCGACATTGCCCCTGACGGGCTGATATACCAAGTTCAGTTGATCCGATTCTCCCCAAATATCCGTAGATTGGCTGTTCATTGTAAATTGCTTTTTGGAGGAACTGTAGGTAACATTCCCCGGCATCGAGCCGATATTTCTTGCCTTCCAGCCCGCAGGCAGATTCGCAGGGTAATCCTCCTCTACCGGTGGTGTCCAGTCCGGCGTGGGCCAGGTTGTACGTTCATTGATTTTGGACAGTTCCGCTTCTGGCCAGGTGCCGTATGCAAAGAAAGAGAGCCGCTCCACACCCGGGTAATTATCCCGGATTCCCTTATAAATCTCCTGGTATTGATCGTCTGTCCAGTCATTGTCCAACGTGGCCACAATGTCCACGGACTGGCCGCTGATCCGGTCACTCGTGTCCTTCAAGATGCCGTAATTTGTACTGTATACCCAGTCGCTGTTAAACTCCCAGTCGTCGAAGTACGCCATGGGTGCAACAAAATCGATGTGTTCCTTGAACTTGGATACATCCTGCCCAACCTCCACAAATTCTGGCGGCAAAATATACACCCCGAGCTGCATATCGGGTTTCGAAGACTCGGTAATGTCCTGCCGAATATCGCCTACATACTGCCCGATTTGGTCGGTTCTCCATTCGTTCCATTGATCGCGCTGCGTCGAGTCCGTATCGAAATCAATGCTAAGCGGGGAATATCCAAACTCCGCCTGATATTTGGCAACCGTATAATCGCTGACGTCCATATTGTAGTTGTCGAAACGAATCCAATCCAGCACAACACCATCCACGGCATAGTTCTCAATCACTTCCTGGATAATGGATCGCTCATATTCCTGCACTTCATGATGGATCGGATTTACGAAATATTCACTGCCGTTAGAGCCTGTAAGTGGAGTTTGGACTCCATCCACCAGCGCTTGCATCTGCCATTCCGTATGCTGCAGGAAAGCCGCCTGATCATGGAACTGCGGAATCCAGGCCTGAACTTTGATGCCCGCTGCATGAGCAGCCGTAACGACCTCCTGCAAAGCATCAAAATCCTCATAGCCTTGCGCTACAGGCGCAATATCACTTTGATAAAATACCTGTCCGGAGGGAACCTCGTCATCTTCATCCTGCTTGACATTCATGCTGATCACATCGACCCCGTTGCGTTCCGCCATCTCGACAAATTCCAGTACATCGGTCGTGTTCTTAAACTGGTTTACGGTTCTAACAATGACTTCCGTTTCAAAGGGCGGGTTGCTCTCTTCCGCTGCCTTAACCCCGCCTGCAGTACCCATCATCGAGAATGCCAACATTACACTCATCACCGCCATAAACCTCGTTCTCAGCGCAAATTTCATATTCTTGCCTCCCTTAAAATAGCTTTGCTCTATTTCAAACAAGAATTACTTAGTCGCGTTGATTTTCTTGACGTTCTCCTGCCATCTTTCGGTTTTGAATTTGAGCAGCTTATCCAGCCCTGCCTTGGAAGTGTTCTTCTTGCCCGTCTCCAGAACCGACAGCACTTCGTCATCCGACTTCGCGTGAACCATCTGGGCAAAGTTAACGGTATAAATATCATGAACATTTTGGGCGATAATGCCGATTTCGGTATCCGGAACCGGGTCGGTATTTACAAATTCCGTGATGTCCAGCGCCGTTTTCCAGGTAACCGTGGACTGCGCCACCGTCTCCCATGATTTCTGATTCGCGGAGAGCGAAGCCTCAAGGCTCATTTTGGCCGTATCGATAAAGGTCGTATTTCCCGCCCAGTTAAAGTCCTCAAACTTTCTCATCGTTTCCGTACGCTCGTTGGCAGGCGTAGATTTGTATGCCTCGTTCGGAATCGGCGCTCCGTCGGCATCCTCTTCATCCCAGTACAGACCTTTTGGACCGAAGAATAGAACCTTCTGTCCCTCCGGACCCGTGATCCAGTCAAAGTAAGCGAAGATCGCTTCCGGATCTTTGGCGCTAGTCGTAATGACGTTGACATTCCAGCCCAAGGTCTCAAACCCGCTGACAAACACCTTATTCTTATCTATTCCGGTTTTATGAATCGGCCAAATGATCTCGTAGCCGCTATCCGGATTGTTGGCCGTCAGCGCGCGGTGCCCCTCGGCTCCGTAAGTTGTAATATTAGATTCGATCATTACCGCTACCCGGCCGGTATTTACCTTTTCTTTTACGGCATCCTGGGTTTGCTGGAGCGCATCCTGCGTAATCAGCCGTTCGCGGAACAGCTTGTTGATATACAGCATCAATTCCTTGAAGGCGGGATCATCATAGATGGATACCAGCTTGTCACCTTCCGGATAACCCATGAGTGAGATGAACTTACTGGTTGAGTTCTCTTTGAATCCGCCATACATAATTTCAAGGCCCGCACCTTTCTCTCCAACCTCCAGAGGCACTACGTTCGGGTACTTGTCTCGTACTTGCAGCAAGTATTCGTATAGGTCATCGTAGGTTTCCAACGCCGGTCTGCCGAGCTCGTTGTATATATCTTTATTAACCATCCAGCCGCCGTTGCCGAACTGTCCCGAGGTATACCAATTGGGAATTTGATAGATCTTTCCGTCCTCGGAACGTAGCAGATTCAGAGTGGATTCCTTCACATACTTCTTAAAGTTCGGATACTTCTCATAGTACTCATCCAACGCAACGAGTCTGCCTGCCTTTGCTAGTTTTTCAACCGTTGCTCCCCGGTCGGTAAAGATAACATCAGGCAGATTATTGCTGACAATCATGGTGTTAAGCTTTTCCGCAGACGCTCCGCCGGATTGGATCGGTTCTACGGTAACTTTGCGGTTCTCCTGAATCCATTTCGTTGCCTCATTGTCCCCCCAAGGTGCTGTCGTAAGCCAATCGTAGTGTCCATAGAAGTTGAAGGTAACCGGCTTGATTCCGCTGCCATCGTCAGCGACTGCCGCGTTATCCGGGTTTGCCCCGTCATTGCTCGGTGAAGCATTAGGTTCGTCGCCTCTGTTACAAGCTGTTAGAAGAATAAGTACAGAAATCAGAAGAAGCGTTATCCATTTTGTACGTTGACGCATTCTTTTCCCTTCTTTCTATAGTAATGGTGACAGCTATTCTTTTAATGAACCGATCAACACACCTTTAACAAAGTATTTCTGGAGGAAGGGGTAAGTTAAAATAATAGGGATCGTAGCGATCATCATCGTGGCCATGGTTAGTGACTTCGTTGTGATCGTCCTGTTTCGATTCATATGATCCAGAGCGATGGCATTCGAGGAGCCGATTTCCGTCATAATGTTAGAGTTCATAATTTGGCGTAGCAAAGTCTGAATGGGAAGCAAGTGATCCTTGGTAATATAAATCGCTCCCGTAAACCAGTCGTTCCAGTGCCCCACCGCCGTAAATAACGCTATCGTAGCCAGTACCGGGCCGGAGACAGGAATGACGATCCTGAAGAAAATACCATAGTTACTGCAACCGTCGATTTTGGCCGATTCCTCCAGCCCGTCAGGCAGAGCCGAGAAGAAGGTGCGTATGACGATCATATTGTAGACGCTGATGATGCCGGGAATAATCAGAACCCAAAAGGTGTCCAGCATGCCCAGGGAACGAATAAGCATATAGCTTGGAATCAATCCCCCGCTAAAGAACATCGTGATCATGAAGAACACCATATACTGCTTTCGGAAGAGCAAGCCCTTCTTGGACATTCCATAGGATAAGAGGGCTGTGAAAAATAGAGATAATGCCGTGCCGCTCAAGGTTCTTAGGATGGTGACCCAAAAAGAGTTCAATAGGCGATGATCCTGGAACACGATATAATAGTTCTCCATGGTAAAGACTCTTGGCCACAGGGTTACGCCGCCAAGCGCCGTGTCGCTTCCTTGGTTAAAGGAAATGACAAGCGAGTTCCAAAACGGGTACAGCATAATTACCGACAATAGCGTAAGCAGAATATAGATGGTCCGCTGCAGGATTTTATCGCCCAGACTTAGTCTCAATTCTCATCCCCCCTTTAGGTTGTGGCTCCTACCAGAGACTGACATCTGCCCGGCGGGCAATTTTGTTGGCTGTGATTAGCAGCAGCACACTGATCACCGATTTGAATAGCCCTACCGCTGTCGCATAAGAGAACCTGGCATTCAGAATGCCGACCCTGTATACATAGGTATCAATGACATCCGAGTTTTCCCTCAGAATCGGATTCGTTCCTAGCAGCAAGATGTCCTCAAAGCCCGCACTTAGAAGATTTCCGATGGCTAGAATCATAAAGATAATAATGATAGGCGCTATACTGGGGAGCGTAATCAAATAAATTTGCTTAAACCGGCTGGCTCCGTCGATGGAAGCGGCTTCATACATGGTGGGGTCAACACCTGCGATTGCGGCCAGATACACGATGCTCGCAAACCCGACTTCCTTCCACACATTTACGCTTACTAGAATCGACCAGAAATACTCCGGCACGGCCAGGAAATTTATCGGCTCCTGAATCAGATGGAATCGCTCCAGCAAATAGTTCACCGTTCCGTTGTCCACGGACAGCAGTGTAAATACAAAGCCAGATACGATGACCCAGGATAGAAAATACGGCAAATAGCTGACGGTCTGAACGAATCGCTTGAAGGCCATATTTCCGATTTCGTTTAGCATCAACGCAAGAAGAATGGGTGCCGGAAAGGTGATGACCAGTTTCAGCAAGCTAATGACAATCGTATTCCTCATCACATTCCAGAACTCCGGCGCCTGGAAGAACATTTTGAAATTCATAAATTCCACCCAAGGGCTCTTCAGGATCCCGTTGAAGATATCGTACTGTTGGAATGCCATAACCACGCCATACATCGGAATATAACTGAAAATAAAGACAAAAATGATTCCCGGCCAAACCATGGATTGCAGGTCCCATTGTTTGGTGAATTGCTTCCATATACTCGGTTTCTCAGCCGCCTTCATCGGTTATCCTCCTCCGGGACCGTTTAATGAAACTTCGGTAAATACGGTTTATTCTTCTCCAGCATTTCATCCAACAGCTGTTCAGCTACGGAAATAGAAGGGACTAGCGGGTGATGGACCATCGCCTGTAGGGCGATATCCCGGTCTCCATTCACGGCAGCCTCGATAGTCAAACTCTCGTATTGCTTAACCGACGCCAGCAGCCCCCGGATCGAATCCGGTATTTTTTGCAGCGGCATCGGCATCGGACCTTGTTTAGTTACGATGCAATTCACTTCAATGGAAGCGTCCTCCGGCAGGAAATCAATGATTCCGCCATTCCTCACGTTCAACGTCTGGATATCGCGGGAATCGTTATGGATGGAACACATCAGAAGTACCGCGGCCTCGGAATAATAAGCGCCGCCCCGCTGCTCCAATTGCTTGGGCTTCTCCTTAAGCTCCGTGTTCAGGTACAGCTCGAACAGCTCTTCTTCCACCTTCTTCACCACTTCAGCGCGCGAGCCGGTGGTTGCTGCGGCTTCCTTCTGTTCTTCCAGCATAGCGTCCGTCATGTAGTAATAGCTCAGATAATAAGATGGTATCGCTTTTAACGAGTTCAGGAACCGGTGATCCCAGGAATCGAATGGCACATTGCTCGCCTTATAGCTCTGAGGGTAATCGATGAGCTCTTGCAGTTTGCTTACCCCGTCAATCACGACGTCGGACACCCAGTGCAGATGATTGATCCCTACAAACTCCGAGTAGATCTTTTCAATGGGGAGGTCAAAGAACTCGGAGAGCCATTTTTGGAAACCGATCGGCGAGTTGCACAAGCCTACGCTTTTTACCGAAGAATATTTGTGGACCGCCTCGGTCACCATGCCGGCCGGATTTGTAAAATTCAACAACCAGGCGTTAGGGGCAAGCTCTTCTATGTCTTTGCAGATATCCAAAATGACCGGTATTGTTCGCAGGCCTTTCATCATTCCACCGGGACCGGTCGTTTCCTGACCGATGACATCATATTGAATCGGAATCAATTCGTCCCATTTCCGGGCTTCCAACATGCCTACCCGAATTTGCGTACAGACGAAATCCGCTCCGGCAATGGCTTCTCTGCGATTAAGCGTCTCGCATACTGTAATCGGAAGTCCGGACTCGGCAATCATGCGCTTGCTCAGTTCCGCAATCGTCTGTAGCTTCTCTTGTCCCTCCTCGATATCCACCAGCCAGATTTCGTTGACGGGTAGCCCTTTGTGATGCATGATGACGCCTTCGATTAACTCCGGAGTATATGAAGATCCCGCTCCAACAACAACGAGCTTCAGTATTTCCTTCATGATGGACCCTTCCTTCATCTTTTCATTTTGATCGTATGAGGATTAGCGTTTGATTACTTTGTGCATCTCGGTCAGGGATAGACGGTTAAGAATCTCCTGATTCACCTGCATGCCGCTGCTTTCCATTGCCAGAACGACCGAACCGACAACCGGCTCCCGGGTTAGAATCGTCAATGTGCAATGCGGAGCCGTCTGTTTCACTCGCCGTTCGATTGCCCGCCGGATGATGCCGGTACGATCTCCCTTGGTTAGAAGGCTGCCTGCAAGCACGATATCAAAAGAGTCGTTCTCCATTCCCAATCGACGGGTTGTTGCCACAGCCGCCAGACCAAGCTCATCCCCTTGCTTGATTAACAGTTCCGAGGCAACCGGGTCACCTTCCTCTGCGGCCTGAAACAACAACTCTGCAATATGGGGAGGGAAGTCTCCGGAATGATCCAGATAATACTCTCTCAGTTCGGAAACGCTGGAATAACCCAGCAAATCGGTTAAGCGTTCCGATAATATCGTTGCTTTCTCTCTTCCTTCATCCGCCCGGATCACGCTGCGGAATACCTCCATACTCAAATCATAGCCACCGCCAAAATCACCGAACCGGTAGCCGAATCCGCCGCATTGGTAAGTTTCCCCTTTCGGGTTTTTACCAGCACAGTTCACGCCCGAGCCGCAAATGATGACAATCCCATAGCTTTTCTCTGTTCCCGACCGCAAGGCATTCCAGGTATCGCAGGAAATTTCGGCACGAGGAAGACCCAGCCGGCTAACGATGGGACGCAAAATACGAAAATCGCTCTCTCTGTCGGCTCCCGCTAGACCGAACCAGGAAGATTCTATCTGGTCTTTGCTCAGTCCCGATTCGGTGATTGCTTCCATCACGGCCTGCTGCAAACTGATCTCTGCTTGCTCCAGACTTTTCTGATGGTTTCCGTTGCCCCCTTTGCCTATACCGATGACCTTGCCCTGTTCATTTGCTATCCATGCGTAGGTTTTGCTTCCCCCCGCATCGACTCCCAAAAAGTACTTCACGGATCGTTTCACTCCTAATGTTTATGTTTTTCTTACGGATGCGGTGGATTCACGCACGAGAAGCTGAGGAGCGAGCTTCGTTACGGCAGGCGGCATCACCTCCCCATGGATCAATTTCAGTAGCAAATCAACGCCGATGTTACCCATTTGCGCTTCCGGTTGTCTGACCGTCGTTAAACGGGGATAAAATTCGCCGACAAATTCCTGATCGTCAAAGCCGACGACCGAAATATCATGCGGGACCATAATTCCTTCCTCCCGAAGGGCCTGAACCACCCCGAGAGCAATAAAGTCGTCCCCGGAAAAAATAGCTGTCGGCAACCGGTCTTCCCGAATCCACTTCTTGGCTACCTCGTATCCACTGCTTACCGTAAAACCGCAATATTCTGTGCCGAAGGGGGTTAATCCCGCTTCATGCAACGCTTGCACGTAGCCTCGCTTGCGCTCCGCCACGCTCAGAAACACCGAAGGGCCTCCGATATAGGCAATCTGACTGTGTCCAAGGCCGATCAAATGCCGGGTGGCTTCATATCCGCCCTGATAGTTATCGACGACGACACTGGGAATATCCTCATGGTGGAATTGATTGTCCAGCAGAACAAACGGAATGTTTTTTCGCTTCAGTTCGGCCACATATTCCTCTTCTTTAAGGGGAGACAACAGGATAATGCCGTCGACGCGGTCCCTCTGAAACAGAAAATTATCGCCTTCCACTTCATTCTCCGCTATGGACAGGGCCAGAAAGTATCCTTGATCCGCGAGCTTACGGTTGACCACCCGAATAACGCGATCATAGAAAGAATCATTGAAGTTGGTAATCGACATCCCGATGACTCCCGTTTTACCGCGGACCAAGCTTCGTGCCGCCGAATTAGGCTGATAGTTCAACTCCTCCATCGCTTTAAGCACTTTCTGTCTATTGGCTTCCCGCACGGAGGGCGAGTTGTTAATGACCCTCGATACTGTTACTACAGAGAGACCTGATTTCTTGGCTACATCATGAATATTCATATAGAAAATAACTCCTCCATCGTTTTAAAGTTTAAACGTTTAAACTTTTGTCGTAATAAAAAAGGCTTTGTCCTACTTGAGAAAGTAATACCCTGCCTAAAAAGAGCGGAAATAGTAGAAATATTGCGAACTGTGTGTATGGGTGTGTTTGTAAAGGAAAGTAGGGGTTGCTTTTAATGCTGTAATTCCGTTGGAAGCAGAAAACTTGAAACAGTAATGGATATCAGGGGCTTATCTCGGTGAGGGAATGCACGTGTTAGATTTTATACAAGGGAAGTTGAGCATGTCATAAAGTTTAAAGGTTTTAACTTTGGTTAGATATTAGCACCATTCTAAATATCCGTCAATAAGAAAACTACAACATTAATCTAATTTTTTAATATCAAGATAATGATCTAAATACGAGGCCACCCAAGACGAATTTAGCCCTACCTCTCAGGACATAGTATAATGAAGAAGAGACTGAAGACGAATGGAGAGGAGCCTGAGAATATGGCACAATCACTAAAAAATAAAGTAGCCATTGTAACCGGAGCAGCAAGAGGTATCGGAAAAGCAACGGCCATTGCCTTAGCGAAGGAAGGCGTAAACGTCGGTTTACTGGCAAGAACAGAGGCAACTTTGAAGGAAGTAGCTGCCGAGGTGGAAGGATTAGGCGTGAAAGTCGCTTATGCCACGGCCGATATTTCCTCAAAGGAACAAGTAGACGCAGCGATTGAGACTTTGAAGAATGAACTCGGTCCTGCGGATATCCTGATTAATAACGCGGGGATTGCCACATTTGCTACGGTTATGGAGATGGACCCGGAAGAATGGAAGAGCATCATCGATACCAACGTCATGGGTACCTACTATGTGACACGTGCAGTACTGCCGCAATTAATCGGCAAAAATGGCGGAGATATCATTAATATTTCCTCCACGAACGGATTGAACGGAGCAGCTACAGCGAGTGCTTACAGCGCATCCAAATTTGCGGTGATCGGGTTTACTGAATCCCTTGCCCAAGAAGTCCGCCGCAACAACATTCGGGTCTCGGCCTTAACTCCAAGCACGGTCGCAACCGATCTGGCGCTTGACCTGAACCTGATCAAAGACAATAATGACTCCAAATTCATTCAACCTGAAGATTTGGCGGAGTTCATTATCGACCAATTGAAGATCAATCCGCGTATGTATGTTAAATCAGCCAGCTTTATCGCCACGAACCCGTTTTAACGGAAGGGACCGCGACTGAATTGCATAACAAGAGGTCTTTTCAATACGAAGCACGCCGTGTTTTCGCCATCCTTAACACGGCGTGCTTTTTTGCGTAGGCCTAACTCAATTTCAGGGATTCCTGAACATATTTCATCGCTTCGATATATTCTTTTCGCCCCGCACGTTTGGACATTTCCTCATAATCAAGTTCTTCTATCCGTTGATGGATCCACCATAGGTTACCGAGGGGATCACGTACACGGCCAACTCGTTCTCCAAAGGCCAGGTTCGTCATTTGAGTAACGGGAGTCGCCCCCGCTTGCAAAGCTTGCTCGAATGCGGCATCGCCATCTTCCATGTAAAGGCGGAGGAAGCCCGGTGTATCCGGCCAATCTTCTCTCGTATCAAACATCATGACGACGGCATTGCCGATCCGGATTTCTGCATGTCCAACGGAACCGTCTTCGTTATGAATCCGGGCAATCTCTTCCCCATGGAAAGCTCTTTTTATGAATTCAAGCAATCGGACAGAATCTCTGGAGATCATCCAGGGTGTGACGGTAGTGTAACCCTCGGGAATCGGATGAATGGAATTCTCTTTCTTTGACATGGTATTTTGTCAACCTTCCTTTCTTAGTCCTCTACTGCACGCTTCTAACAAAGGCTCGAATATCACGGATCATTAAATCCGAAGCATCGATGGCAGCGAAATGCGTACCTCTATCAAACTCGCTCCAGTGCACAATGTGATTAGTCTGCTCGGCAAAATGACGAATCGCTACATCGGATTGCTGGAATACGGCCACGCCGACAGGGGTTGGAGATGGATCTTTGGGAGCCCATGCGGCAGGGTCATGCGCCCCTTCATAATACATCCGGGCGGAAGAATTCGCGGTTCCCGTGAGCCAATACAACATGAGATTCGTTAAGAACCGGTCGCGATCCACAGCCTCCGGGTAGTCGCCGAAACCATAGAACAATTCACAGGTCCAGGCGAGCAAACCGGCCGGGGAATCATGCAGCCCATAGGCTAGCGTCTGCGGTCTCGTCGATTGGATCATATTAAAGCCGAATCTCTCCTGCATAAAGTTCCCCAAACGGGCTATTCTGGTTTTCTCGGCATCCGTAAGCGTTGCAAACACGGCCTCTTCCACTTGGCCGAAAGGAACGAAGCCCATCGTTGCCGCATTGACATGCACGCCGACGACATGAGGTGCCGCGATACGTCCAAGCTCTGGGCCGATCATCGCGCCCATATCTCCTCCTTGCACGGCATAACGTTCATACCCCAGCCGATGCATCAGATCGGCAAAAGCACGAGCCGCCCTGGAAGAAGTCCACCCCGCCTCCGTTGTCGGACCCGACAGGCCGAACCCCGGAATAGAGGGAATGACAAGGTGAAACGCGTCGGCGGCATCACCGCCATAAGAGGTCGGATCGGTAAGCGGGCCGATCAGATCCAGGAACTCGACCGGCGACCCCGGCCACCCGTGAATGAGCATGAGCGGAAGCGCATTCGGCTCCGGAGATTTGATGTGCAGAAAATGAAGGTTGGCACCATCTATCGTCGTAGTATATTGCGGATATTCATTCAAGCTCGCTTCCTGTTTGCGCCAGTCAAACGAGGTTCTCCAATATTCAACCATTTCTTTTACAAAGCTCAGAGGGGCGCCGTAGTTCCATCCCGAGCCGGGAATTTCGTCAGGCCAGCGTGTCAGCGCCAAACGGTTGTTCAAGTCATCCAGTTCCGCTTGAGAAGTTTCAATTCGATAAGGACGGATCTCATCCAGGTCCATACTTGGGTTCGCTTGAGTGTTAATAGTTTATTTCCTCCTCGGGGGTTTGGTTGTTTTATATTCTTATTGTAGCCCACCATCCCTGACAACTATCTGTCAGGGAGAAACGTAAAAAAATAGATTATTTTATCATTCGGAAGTAAGATTGTGGAAGGGTTGAAAAGAGGAGGCGGAATGGTCTTGAAAATACAGAGACTTCTCGGGATTACGATGATCCTTCTAAGCCAGCGCAGGGTGAATGCCCAGACGCTTGCGGATAAATTCGAAGTATCGCTTCGCACGATTTATCGCGACTTGGAGACGATTAATACGGCCGGCATTCCTATCGTGTCCTACACGGGGCAAGAGGGCGGCTATGAGATTATGGAGCAGTTCCGTATCGACCGGCAAATCGTCACGTTTGACGATCTTCAATCGATCCTGATTGCATTGAAGGGCGTGCAGGCCTCGCTGGACGATCAGGAAATGGACGGCTTGTTGACGAAGATCAAGGCCTTGGTAGCGAGATCGGAGCAACACCAGATGGAAGAGGTCGGAGAGAATCTTATTTTCGATACCAACCTATGGCATAATGGCGGAATAAAAGATAAGTCGATCCTGACCTCGCTTCGACAAGCTTCTAAGAACCGGTCCGTCGCCTCATTTCTATATACCAATACGGAAGGATCGGGAGAGCAGCGGGAGGTCGAACCGATTGGCCTGGCCTGGAAAGGATACGCTTGGTACTTGTACGCGTACTGCAGGCTTCGGGAGGACTATCGGACCTTTCGCCTCTCCAGAATCAGCGGCTTACGCATCCATATGGAACATTTCCCTCATCGCGGCGTCCGAATGGAGGAGCTTGATGCGCGATGGGGGAATCAGGAGACCGGACCTGTCGTTCCTGTCCTCCTGCGTTTTCGTCCCCGCCTCAGAGTGAGGGTGGAGGAAGCCTTCGGGATGGACAATATCGAGGTGGAAAGTGACGGTTCGTTGCTGGTCCGGGCCAGTTATCCGGATAATCACTGGATGTACGACATGATCCTGGGATACGGACCGGATGTGCGCGTGGTTGAGCCTGCTCATGTGGCGGAGAAGATCCAAAGCCTGGCTGAGCAGATGGTTAATGTCTATAAGGCTGAACGTATAAATAGGGGGTAATGGGAAGATAAACTTATACTTTACGAAGAAAGGAGCGGCCGTATGTATCGGATTGCTATATGCGATGATGACGGGCAACAAAGGGAACGGGTCAGGCAAATGCTGCTGTCATTATCGGTTAAGAGCGGAGTCGAATTCGAAGTTGCGGAGTTTGAGTCGGGCGAGCGATTGATTGAGCATTACGAGAATCAGGGGGATTCTTTTCATATTCTTATTCTGGATATCGAAATGGGCGGATTGAACGGGATTCAGACCGCGCGGAAACTGAGGGAGATGAAACGGCACCAGGAACAGATCGTCTTCCTGACGAGTTATGCCGAATATATGCTGGAGAGCTTTGATGTGGTCACTTTCCAATACCTGATTAAGCCGGTCGATCCGGAAATATTTGAGGCGAAGATGCTGAAGTTATGCCTGTATTTTCAAGAGCGGGAGCAGGATATTCTGATCATTAAATCAGCCTACGAGGAGTTCGTGCTGCGGCAGGAGGATATTATCGCCATTGAAGCGGCCAAAAGTCTGACGGTGAAGAGCAAGCTGATCTTCACGACGGTCGATGCCGTCCATGAAGGCCGGGGGTTGATCTCAAGTTATGCCTCGGCCTTGAAAGACAGCCGGTTCCTGCAGATTCACCGCTCCATTCTGATTAACCTGCTCCATGTCCATAAATTTGCCGGCGGCAAAGTCGTCATGTCGAACGGAATGGAACTGCCGATTGGACGGTCCAAGATCAAGGAAGTGAAGGATGCTTGTACTAAATTTATGGTTTTGAAGGCGGAGGCGGACTAAAGCGATGGATCCTATTTTTCTGCTGCTAAATCTCGGTCTCGCGCTGGTCATGGCTATACAAGTAAACTTCTTCTTTAACTCCGTCTTCGGCAAGGAGCGAAGTAAACCGACAAAATGGATGTATATCATTGCGTTCCTCATTATAAACTTTGTGTATTTGACCGTTTCTTTTTCGTCGCTTTGGTCCAATCTGCTCGCCTTGGCGGTCATTTTCTCCCTATCGCTAGGTTACGAGGCGGAGCTACGGCTGAAGATCGTATTTTCCGTCCTTTATGGCGTACTGCTTACGCTCGTTAATAACATCTGCCTATTCCTACTTGATCCATCGATTTCCGTGTCGGAGAACAGCTCGAACTTCACACTGAAATCGGAGCAACTATTATTAGCCTCAAGCCTTCTGCTTAGCTGTACGGTTATGTTTGCCGTCATACAGATCATCCGATTCATGGCCAAACGCAGAAGTTATCCGCTGCAGACACGCTACTTCTTGTTGTTTCTCTGCGTACCGCTCATTAGCATTTACCAGGTGAATGTGCTAACGGTCTACAGCGAGAAGAATATCCATTACTTTCTGTCGGTGGCCGGATTCATCGTGCTGAACGTCCTTGTCGTCTATATTCTCGATACGGTGATTGCCAGATTCCAGCTTCTGCATGAGAACGCTCAACTGCAGCACCAGATGGATTATCAGGATGCCAATTATGAAAAAACGGTGCACAGCTTCAAAAAAATCAAAAGCATCATCCATGATACGAACCAGCAGTTTCTGTACGTGGCGGAATGCATTGAACGGGGCAAGACGGCCGAAGCGAGCGAGCATATCCGGGTAACGCTGAATCAAATTGAAGGTGCCTACCATCGGGTAAACACCGGCAATCTGGTCATCGACGCCTTGGTGACCAACGCACTGAACATTGGGCAGGCCAACGGAATCCGAATGGAGACAGAGCTTCGCCTTTATGATCGGGAGCTGCAAATTGAGCGCTATGATCTGTGCGTGGTGCTTGGCAACATGCTGGATAATGCGATTGAGGCTTCTAAAAAAGTAAAAGTAGCCGAGGATCGGAATATCCGGGTTTACATCCGTTCAAGCGAGTCCGCGTTATTCATCCGAATTCGCAATCATGTGGAGCGTGAGGTGGCCGATTTGCGCAGCCGCAAGTCGAGCCCGGAATACCACGGCTTTGGACTTACCAATATTCATCGTATCTGCGAAAAATACGGCGGACATATGACGATCGAAACGGAAGCTCAAACCTTCGACAATATGGTCGTGCTGCCGTTCAGCACCCAGAATTCCCGGGCGTAATGCGTTTCGGGGATTCTTTTTGTCGTTTCA
>DJTQ01000229.1 GCA_002439285.1 Paenibacillaceae bacterium UBA6304 | reverse complement strand
CTCCACTTTCACTTCCTCCCCGTCGTGCACCAGCACCAACGACCCTTTCTGTAGCGCTGTATTGATCTCGCTATTCTTCAATCGCTTAATCACATCGTTTGCACGTACAGGCGTATACGTAATCGATTTATTGATTCCGGTTCCGGCGATCAAACCGGCAATATACGGAGCATATCTACCCGAACTGTATACGTTACCGCCGATGTCGACGCCGGAAATCAGATTAACTACATAGTCGTCCGCCAAATCAACGGTACGCTGGTTGCCAACCGCAGGATCGGCGTCATCCTCGGCCGAGCCTCCGAATACCGTCATGAAATGCTTGCCTTCATCTTCCCGGTTGTCTGTGCACCATAACTGAGTCGCTTTCTGCTCTTCTTCGGAAATTTCATCCGGAAATACGAACACATTGAACTGCCGGGAACTGAATGCGTCCCGAATCGCGGTGTACGCCGCGGCGCTCCATGTACCGCCTTCTCCTTTCGGAACCGTATACACGAGCACCTCTTTCGCGCCGCCTTGCAGGACGAGACGAATCGGCTCTACCGCTGCAGCGCCGAACAATTCGATCGCTTCGGATTCTTTTTCAATCGTGTAGAACTTGCCCACTTCGGCTCCCGCATATAAGAACAGCGGCAAACCTACCGTTCCGCGTGCCCCGCCTTTGATTTGTGCAGCAGCCGCTTCCACAAAATTAATATACAGACCCGGACGTACCGGTAAACTGATTGGATCCCATGTTCCACCCATGATTTCTTGCCACCCTTCAAATAGTTGTCGTACGCATTTCTACCTTGCCGATCTTTTCATAATTCTCGAAAGTTACGGATTCTCTGGCACGAACCAGAACCGTACCGATACATTTCTGAAGGCCACCATCCAGTTTCTCCGGGGCGTCGATGCTGACCGACTCCGCCCGGACAGGTCCCGAGAGCCTCCCTCCGCCATTCACGCCTTCGTTCATAATGCTACGGCTTAATAATTCCATGGTAAGGATCGCCGTTTCCGCATCCTCGGCATAGCAGACCATCGCATATTGCCGTTCGACCAGCGTTTGGCTTCGTGTTTCGCTCCGCCGGGTCTCCTGTTTTACAGTGACCGCAAACTCCCCCGCCGCCGGAAGAGCCGGCTCCTGGAAGCGGTGAACGGCGGCTTCCGGGTATTTTGCAGCGATCAGTTCTACTAGCCCGCCTACTTCTTCGGCCAAAGACATATCGCCTCGCTCCTTTCGGCCGTTGTTTCAAATACAACAACTTTCGCGCTAAGCTTTGAAATTAATCCCCCGCCTTCCGCCTCATTGTTCAGCCGTTCAACTTACTGGCCGCATTTCGGATTATAGGCCGGGCGTGAAACGACGAATAGGATGAACTTTCTTCACCTGGGGGTGAAGAAGGTTCATCCTACCTTTTTGTTACTTTCGCTGATATACTGGATTTAATTGTAAACATTTGTAAGATGCGGAGGGGTTTATATTCATGGAGCTAATTCGGGTCATGCTGGTGGAGGACGATTCCTTTTGGCGGGAAAATATCAGTGGGGATTTAGCAGACGAGCCTGACATTATAGTGGCCGGGGTCGCCGCAACCAAAGAGGAAGCCATTGAGCTGGCTTCGAATCAGGATCTGGACGTGATTCTGATGGACATTAACCTAACCGGCAACAATTTGGACGGACTGGATGCCGCCGAACAAATTTTGCACCAGGAACGAAACCGCTCCGTAAAGATTATCATGCTGACTTCCATCACCGAAGCCGAAGTGATTATGAAGTCTTTCCGGCTTGGCGCCATGAATTACATAAACAAATCAAGCTACCGGGATATCCTGCATGCGATCCGCGAGGCCAATAGCGGCCGGGCTTCCATTCATCCCGATGCCGCCCGGGCGATGCGGAGCGAAGTTCAACTGATGGAATTATCGCCGACTGAACGGGAGGTGTTTGAACTGCGCCGGAGCGGACTGAGCAAACGGGAAATTTCCGAACGCCTGCACAAATCGACCAATACGATCAAAACCCAGCTGCGCAGCATCAAAAATAAGCTCAGCCATTTTAAGATGGATTAAATGGGTCCAATCGTCGGTGCTCCCTCGAAAAATTGAGGCTTGGCGCCGGAGATTCCGGTTTAAATTTGTATTTTGGAAAATGAAGCATGATCGTGGTTCCTTTGCCGGGTTCGGTCTCTGCCACGGAAAGTTTGCCTCCGTGTTTGGACATCACGCTCCTGCAATAGGAAAGTCCAAGCCCATAATTGAGCGCGTTTTTCTTGGTGGTAAAGAACGGTTCGAAGATTTTTGCCAGATGTTCCGGGGGTATGCCGACTCCATTATCTCTGACCTCGATTATGAATTCCTTCCGGATAGCCGAGGTATACAGCTCTACTGCTCCGCCGCTGGGCGGCATAGCATCGATAGCATTGCGAATCAGGTTTGAAAGAGTCTCCCTGATATGTACCGCATCGCAGGTCAATACCCCCTCGACTCCATAGGCAACGGACAAAGTGATCGTACCATTCTCCGTAAACGTTCCACTGGAAGCTATAACGTCATCCAGCAGCCTCCGGACCTCATGCTCCTTTTCATCCAGCACCACATCCTCCGCTTTTTCCTTGATCCGGTTTACCATATGAAGCAGATGGGCTGTCAGCCCATGGACTTGACCGATCGTTTGAACAGCCTTCTCCGACTGCCCCGTCGAGAGCAAGGTCCTGCTTTTCTCGGCCAGATAATCTATTTTTTGAATCTCGTTCTTGATGGAATGATTCAGAATGGACACGCCCATCGTAAGGGTACGGATGGAATAATCAATTCTTTCCCGCTCGATTCGCAGCTTGATGCCGAGAAATCCGTAACGGATCGTAAAGAATAGCACAACAGCCACCGTGCTGAGAATCACGATAAAATTCGCTTGCCACATTCCGTTGCTCCTCAGGTTGAAAGACCACCACCCCAGTTCCAAATGATCAAAACCTACATAATCCGACATAAATGCCCAGATCATCACTAGGGGAAACAACAGCGTCCTCCGTTGGCTGTGCCTTCTTAATTCGTTTTTTTCACTGAAATAAGCCAGCAAATAAAAAAAGCATCCAAGCGCAATGAAAAGTCCGTCCCACCACCGGAACCAGCCGATCTCAAAGATGTTCCAGGGACCGCTCCGCAAATGGGTTCCGAGCAGCAGCACCATCCCTGAAAAGAGTAGCCCCGTCAAACCCCATTTCCAGTAGGAAGACATTTTCTCGTTAAGCCATAATCCGCCCATGCTAAATACGTAAGGCAAAACAAAGAAGTAGATGTTCATTCCGACCACCGTTGATAAGTACAGTAGCCGGCTAAGAAACTGAGGCATCCATGAGGCATCCGCAAACACCGGCATAATCGACAAATGCATACTGAACGCGTAGCTGGCCGAACCCCCAAGCAGGATGGTTAATCCAATCCAAAGATTGGACCTGGTTCGGTGCAGTAAAATAAACAGCCCCAAGGACCACAACGACAGGAACATTAGAATATAAATAATCCGCACTTCACTTACTCCTTCAAATCGCAGATTTGGCTTTAATTTCTAATTATTCCCTGTAACTTTCATAAATCCCTGCTTGGAATTGGCAAAAATATCATGAATTTCCGAGTTAGTTCTGGTTTATCGTAGCGGGTTCGGATCCGGAGGAGCCTGATGCGGTTTCTTCCGTTTGAGGCCACAGCAGACGACGCAATAATCCCCCGAGCAAGCCAATAAAAATCATTGCCACACCGATTGACATGAAGGCCGTTCCGACAGAAACCGCACGGATTAACAGACCCCCAACAAGCGGTGCAGTCAGCATCACGATGCTGTTCATCGTATTCTGAATGCCGAACACGCGTCCGACGATCTCCGGCGAGGTCTCCTTTTGCAATATATAATTCTGGGTCAAAATATACATCCCGTTGCCGACTCCGATCAACAGTCCAAACCCCAGCAGCCAAAGAAGATGGCTCCCCGGAGGGCATAAGCCCAACAAGGCGACGCCGAGGCCGATCAATCCACAGCCCCCGCCGAGCCCCCAGCCATAGTTAATCTTGCCTAGCCGGTTCAATATAATAATCACGCCTACAGCCCCGGCTCCGATCGCGGCAACCACCTGGCCGGTCAACGCTTCGTTATAAGGCGAAATGGACTTAAACAGGGTAGGGAACTGATAATCCACCATCAAAATCGCCGCCAACCCTATGAAACCGAATATCACGGTATGGAACACTACTTTACGGTGCCAAAGAAATGCCCAGCCTTCTTTCCACTCGCTCCAGAAACTTTGTTTCGGGGTCTTTCCTTTCTCCGTCTTCTCCTCTTGTACCGCAGAATTTCGAGGTACGAGCCATAACCTCAGCAACAACAGAGCGGACAACAGTCTCGCACCCATGTTGATCAGAATACAGGCTTGCGGAGATAATGCAGCGAGCGTTACCGCACCAAGCAGCGGGCCGGCTACCTTCGATCCTTGACTAACCAGGCCGTTATAGGATGTTGCCTGAAGCAACAAATCGGCCGGAACGACCCGGCGGGTCAGCGCCTGCTGAGCCGGCACATGAAATACGCCGGCCAGGGCCCGCAAGGCCAGCAGCGGCAGGAGCCACGCAAAATTCGGAGCGAACAACACACCGACCGTCATGAGTACGGTCAGCAGATCGCAAAAAATCATCAGCTTGGCCTGTTGTACCCGGTCTGCCAGCGTACCCGCAAAGGAGCTGAACAAAACGGACGGCAGCGCCATACATACCGGAATAAGCGCGATCAAAAACGGGTCGATGCCCCAGCGGTAAACGACCAAAACCTGGATCGCCAGCGCATCGAACCAGTCGCCGAACGAGGCGAGCGCGTAGGCGGAAAACATGCTCCGGTAGTTGCGGATCGACCACAACGCAGAGCGGATTACTGATGCCATTTATGAGTTCCTCCATCCTTCATCTATCGATTTCTTTCTTCTCCTTGCAGATTAACCGATGAATGTCAGAGGATTGTCAGACAAGATGAAGAAATTCGAGATTAGATTACTCCTTTACATCTATTTCCTCACCTAGAAGTTCCATAATGGATCGCTCCATGGCGGGGCGAAGCGTTAAGAGATGAAACTCCTTCTCGACCGACTCGAATAAGCAGGCATACTTACGCACTAATGAACTTTCCGGGCAACTCCGTCGCAAAAACAGATGAATCTGGTTGATCGCACCTAGATATAGTGGCATGTGTTGAGACATTCTCAGCACGTTCAGGCCCTCATCCAAGCTCTTTTCCGCTTCCCGTTCCCTGCCTTCCGAGAGAAGCCGCAGTCCCCTTAATACGTGAAACCTGCCTATCTCTCTAATGTAAGGCTCTTTCTCAAGCAACCGCTCCAATCTGGCTGAAGTCCGGTCGGCTTCGTTCCAGTTTCCGGCAGCCAAGTGGACGTACATTTCCATCAATGCAACGGGCATAACGAAGCCAGTCAACCTGTCATGTTCTACCACCCGCCGGGTATGCTCAAAGCGCTCGATCGCCTTCTCGGGCTGTCCGGCTTCGGCATAAACCTCCAGAATGTTTAGGACTTCCATTTCCCTGTGCTGCTCGGGAGGCATTAAGCCTTGTCTTAGCGCCGCTTCGCAGTAACCGAGTACCCGGGCGGAATCGGGCGTTATTGCCGATAAAATTAGGAGTAATCCATATAGCCGTTCTCCAGGCTGAAGTTCGCCAGTCTCCATAAACCATCTGATGTCAGCTTGCAGAAATCGGATGTACCTCCGGTAAAAAGCATCGACCTCAAATCCCAGAACTTCGTGTTGAGCCGCCAATGCCATAATCGATTTCCCCTGACCGAGCAAATGGTATTTTTCAAATAGCCCCCGCACCGCAGTCTGAATCTCTTCATCGCGTATGGACGGATTATCCACACCCTTAGGTTCAGTCATGATCAGACTGTAGCCGTACCCCCGAATCGTGTTGATATGGATATGCACCCAGCGATGGATCTTTTTGCGCAGACGATAAATATGGTCATCGACCGTCCGCTCTACCGGGTATTCCAGTACCCAAACCCGGTCCAGCAATTGCTCGCGCGAAAATGCCTGCCCCTGGTGTTCATAAAGAAACTGCAGCAAGGCAAATTCTTTGGACAGCAATTCCACACTTTCCGTCCCTTCTGTTACCGTATACCCAACCGGATCGAAAATCAGTTGTGCCATCATGGTTCTTCCTTTCTCGATAATAAGCACATTCCGTTGATATTCATTTTAATACATAATAGGGCTATTGATTATATAAACGTCGATGTAAAAGCATACTCCACACAAAAAAAGGCGCCCATGGGCACCTTTTTTGGGGCGGATCGTATTCGTTGGACATCTTGATCTACCTTTAGTTAATTTTTCTGAGTTACCGACTTCCCGCTGATACACCGCGATCCTTACCGGTTCTTAAGGAAAGCGCAAAACAAAGGAGCAAGACAAGCGACGCGGCCACGTATGGAAAATTAATGTCAATATCAAACAGGAAGCCCGCGACGATCGGTCCGGCAATATTGCCCAGGCTGGTATAAGCCGAGTTTAACCCTGCCACATAACCTTGCTGATCCCCGGCCATTTTGGACAACTGCGTACCCACAGCCGGGCGCAAAATATCAATCGACAAGAATAGAATGAACGTGACCACGACGATCAACCAGTAACTGGACACGAATAACGTCAGCATGACGAACAATCCGGACAACATCAGGCAGATGGATATTACTCTCTTTTCCCCGAAGCGGTTCAGAATCCATCCGAATACCGTGACCTGCACGACGGCCCCCGAAATGGAACCGAACGTAATGATAAAGGCGATATCCTTAGGCGTAAAGCCGAATTTATGATCTACGAACAAGCCGAACACCGTTTCGTAGTTAGCTAATCCGAAAGCCAGTACAAATACGATAATCAAATTGAAAAAGTAGCGTTCCCGTCCGGAATTCAATAATTGCGTAATAAGACTTTGCTTCTCTCCGGGATTTGCACGGGATTCCGCGCGCTGTTGCTCCGTCAACGATTCAGGCAAAATGAACAGCGTAAGCACCGCAGCGATCGCACCAGCTACCGCAGCAGCATAGAATGGAACGCGGATGCCAAATTCCGCAATATATCCCCCGATCCCAGGGCCTATAATAAAACCTGTAGTAATTGCAGCATTGATGAAGCCCATTCCTCTGGCCCGCTCTTCATTGGACGTCACATCCGCGGCATAGGCCATGACGGCTGGCATGATCAGCGCAGCGCCGATCCCCCCAAACATTCTCGCGGCGAACAGGAGTACCGGTGAACTGACAGCTCCAAACAACCATTCGGAAAGCGCAAAGACAATCATGCCCGCAATAATGATTTTCTTCCGGCCCCAAGTGTCGGACAACCTGCCGGCAAAAGGAGAGAATAACAACTGCGTGAGAGAGAAGGCCGCAACGAGCAGTCCTACCATACTCCCGCTGATATGAAGCTCGTCCATATAACTGGGCATAATAGGAACTACGAGGCCTATTCCAGTAAAGACGAGAAAGATATTCAACATAAGAAGGAGCATAGCTCCCCTGCTTCTTAATAATAGTGACATCTAATATTTCCTCCTGTATTCTGCATAAGGATCAGCCTGGTATAATGGGAGGTTGATCAAAATATTTCTATATTTATACTGTACATTCGTTTTGTCATTGATCCGCTATTCCATGTAAGAATACCTTCATAGCGTTCTGATAAAGTTCTGATGTGGCTTCCGGAGTTTTCTTTCTCGATATC
>DJTQ01000078.1 GCA_002439285.1 Paenibacillaceae bacterium UBA6304 | reverse complement strand
GGCCTGCTACGCCTGTCGGACCCGCTACGCCTGTCGGACCTGCTACGCCGGTTGGACCTGCTACGCCTGTCGGACCTGCTACGCCGGTTGGACCTGGTGCTCCTGTAGGACCTGTTGAACCACCGAATGGTGCCGTAAGCATTGTAACGTCATCAACAAGGACGTCAGAGCTCACAGGTCTGGGTAGTTTATTAATGAGAAGGAATACAAAGGCAGTATTAGCTGGTGCAGGGCCGGCGGTTGCGTAAAACTCTGTCCATTCGTCATCAGCGACATTTGGAAGTCTTCCGTCATCAACAGTACCAATTAATTGATACTCAATAAAGTTAAATGCAGCATCATAGTACTGTAAACTCAAACTGACGGCAGGGCTCTCTGCGGCGCCTAAACTAGAAAGAGAGACGAAAACTTCAAAGTTATCGCCTGGGATGGCAGGCGCAAACTGGAAAATGTAGGAGTTTTCAGGTCCCCCGGGTAACAATGCGCTGAAAAAACCCAAATGGCTGTAGTCGCGAGTTATCGACGCATTGAAAGATACGAATGGACTAAATTGCCCTGTCTCAAAGCTGCCGTTAATAATACGATTATCAATAGGCAATACATTTCACCCCTTTAATCAAAGTGTTCCATGAAACTACTATGAAACCTGCTATTATCATATTTACTAGCTTAGTAAAATGTTATGGCTCATATCCTGTGGCAACTGCATATTTTATCAAAAACTATTACTTTGGAAGATTCATAGAGCCTCTTAACTAACACTTATCCTGCTTGGAAGAAACCTCTATGATTCTATGAGAATAACAACGTCTATCGCTGAAAACTTATAGATTCTATAAATCTTAAAAATCCAAAGAGACCGCAATCAACATGCGGCCTTTCTTAGCATTATTTTATTTTGTGAAAAGAGATACTCCTATTCAGAACGTCATGCCTCTGCAAAGTAATCAATGAGAATACGGTTAATCTCTTCGGAAATCTCATGATTAATACCATGCCCCGTATCCTCAAACAAGTGTTTGTTCATCTTGTATTTCCGGAAAGCCTCATTCCCTCCAAGGATGTAAAAAGGATCGGCTTCCCCCACCAGATAAAGCGTCTTGCCGCGAATACTGTCAATCTGCTCATCCGTAAAACCACTAACTTTATGATATCGCATAGCCATATTGTTGTATCCCCGCAATAAGTATGTAAAATGCTCCAGGAGTAGCGGATGATCGGTAAAGGCGGCACTGTTTTTTCCTGTAAGCTTGGTTAGCAATTTTACCACATTCCGTTTTGTAGGGAAGAGGGCTTCCGGCATGAATATTCGTAGCATCATTTTCATCGTATTCCCGGCTGCACCTTCAGGTACACTTGAGGCCATAGACGCGACTTTTCGTACACGCTTCGGTCTGTGGAGTGCATAATATTGGGCAAGGTATCCCCCATGCGAGACACCGGCCATATCGACCTGTTCAAGCCCAAGGCCATCCATTAGATCATCGATCCAATCCGCATCGTCAAACTCTTTTGTATAATTCTCATTCGGCACACTCTTTCCGGGCCCGCCCAGCGTATCCACCGCATACAGTCGAAAGTGAGGCGCCAATGCGGCAGCATTGTAAATCCACATCAAGGCAGAATCATCCCCTACACCATGAAAAAGAATAATTGGAGCTGCACCTGCTTTACCGAACACATTTACATGAGTAACGCCGTAGCGCGTAGAAACCTTGGTTGGTAGAACCTCCGTGCCCCATGCTTCGAGCAAGCGGTCATAAGTTCTCAGGATATTTTTTTCAGCCTTTGACGTTCTGTAAATTTTCATGACTGTTATCCCACCTTACCCATATGCTGTTTGAATATGCTGTTTGAAAAATCGTTTTAGTAACACAGACAGTTCAAGCCTTGCCGCTGCTCTTTCCGCATCAGAAGCAATATCGGGACCCGAAAAATATTTATGAAATACATACAAAATAATTGACTGATACTCTGCCGCCAAAAGTTCCGGATCATCTCCAGCTATGTAGCCTTTGTCCCGCATCCGAGTAAACACATTTTTATGGTGCTCAAGCGGAACAGTAAAGAACAGCTGCCGATAAATTTCTGCCGCCTTGAGACTTCTTTGCTTCTCCATCATCAGCATCCGGATCATTTTATTGATTTTCTCCTCCAGCAAATAACTCTCCAAATAAGCAACTCCGGCAAAAATAAACTTCTCACACTCGATCTCGGAAACTGCATCCAACGCTTGATTAAACTGGCTCTTTCGCATTTGTGTCCATTGCTCTGACTGATCAAACAGGGATTGGAGAATGTCCTCCTTGTTCTTGAAATGATAGTAAATGGAGCTTTCCTTAATCCCCACCGCTTTCCCTATATCCCTGATAGAAACCGTTGAATAGCCGTCTACGCAAAACAGGTCCAAAGCGGCATCCAAAATTTTATCTTTTGTATGTTTTTCAGGTTGACTCATAGGACTTGGCCTCCTTATACAACCTAACAGTTGTTAGATAGATCAAGCTTATCTAACAACTGTTAGGCTGTCAATCCTCTCTTCGCTTTCAACTTCATTTAGAGCTTGCTATCATTCTCAGCAAGCTGCTGTAACGATAAAAATACCCTCCCCTCTTCCATTAGGAAGCGGGAGGGCATTTTTTGATCATTAAACTGCTTATAAACTCTCTTCTTTCACGGTGCCGCCTTGTAAAATTTTCTTCCGTAACGGAACTAAGATCAACGCAGCGGCAATGATGCAGAGGCTCAGAATGGCTACCGTCCAATACAGCCCGCCGAATCCGTTCGCGGCAGCCATTTTCGTCACTTCAGCAACGCTATTGGCGAGTACTTCTTTTAACGAAGGGTCTTGGATGGCTTGAAGCATTTCTGTAAGCTGGCTTTCAGAGACAGCGGCGGAACCGGACGACATTTGCTGTCCAATCTGGGCAAGTTCAGCTTGCGCGTCAGCCGATAAGGTTACACCGGCAAGATTCTTCTGCAGAATGCCTGGAAAATCCTTCGCGAACAATGTGCCTAGGTTGTTATATGCCCGGGCGATAAAACCCGCATAAATGGCTGGAGCCAGCGTCATGCCGATTTGGCGCAGCAGAGACAAGGACGCCAGGGCCGAACCCTTATCCTTTTTCAAACCTTCCGTCGCCAAAATGTTAAGCGGTGCTCCCAGAATAATACCGATCCCGACGCCGCTAATCGCGCTGGCCACGATAAATTGCCATTTGGTTTCAAGCCACAGCGGGAACAGTACAAAGCCAATGGCAGCAATAAGGCCGGACATAATGACCGTAAATACCGGTCCTTTCTTGGAGACAAGCACACCGCCAAAACCGGCGCCAAGTCCGGCCGCAAGTGCGAGTGGCGTCATCCAATACCCGGAATTCTCCGCTGAAATGCCAAGCACCTGCTCCGTAAACGACGGAATATAAATCATCGCGGCCAGCAGCCCGCCCGACAATGCTCCAATTAACAGCACCATCAAATATCTGGGTTGTTTGATCAGGCGAATCGGCAGAATCGGATCCTTGGAAGGATTTCGTTCCATTCTCCCTTCGTAGAACAGCAGTACGGCGAACAAGACAATCCCGCCCAGCAAAAATCCCCATACGTTCGCGTGCGTCAGACTTTCCACAAAGTCCACATCGATATTGGTCAATCCCAGCATCAGCGACAGGATACCCAACGATAAAATGATCGTGCCGATGAGATCCAGACGACCTGGCGTCGGATCCGAAGATTCATCCAGTTTTCGCAGTCCCAAAATAAACAACACAATCGCAATAGGAACATTAATCAAAAACAGAACATGCCATTTCCCCGTTAAATCCAGCAATAGACTCCCGATATTTGGCCCGAGAACCGCGGCAATACCGTTCATAGCGCCCAGCAGGCCAAGAAATTTGGCTTGTTTCTCCGGTTCGACCGTACTCAGAATATGCGAGCTGCCGATAATGAAAATCCCGCCGCCCCCGAGTGCCTGCACTACGCGCGCAAACAAATAAAACCCGAACGAAGGGCTAAGGGCAACCAGTAAAGAGCCTATTCCAAACAGGGCTATTTCGACTATAAACAGTTTTTTGCGGCCATAACGGT
>DJTQ01000081.1 GCA_002439285.1 Paenibacillaceae bacterium UBA6304 | reverse complement strand
CCCGTGTTACCAGTGTTGCCGGATGCGTTGTTCTTGTCGTTATTTCCGCAACCGCCAACGAGCAGTGTGCTTGCCAACAAGAGCGCAGCAAAGGTCTTAGGACTTTTCCAACTCATTTCTAGTTCCCCCTTGAAATAAATAGTTAAAGCTATATTGTATAACAGGTAAAACCTGTAAATACCGAACCAAAACAACGAAGTGTAGCTTCTTCCGACATGCCCACCTAAAGTAAGGGCTTACAATCGGCCGCTTTTAAAAGGGTCTTGCTAATTCAGTCCACCGTGCCGGAAGCTATCGGCACGGTGAAACTGTTCATTCTTACTGACGTTGCTTCAATATCCTAATTAAGCTTTAACCGCACCCAATGTCATACCGGATACAAAATAACGTTGTAAGAATGGATAAACGATCAGAATCGGAAGTGTTACAACAATGGTAATCGCCATCTTGATCGATTCTGGTGAAATCTGCGCCATCTGATTGGCCAAGTCATTCGCATTTGTCATCGCCGAACCTTGGTTGGTACTAGCTAGTACCTTCATCAATTCGTATTGCAGGGTTGTCAAGCTCGGTTTATTTCCGTTGTACAAATAAGTATCAAACCAGGAATTCCACTGTCCTACTGCAAGGAACAAAGCGATGGTTGCCAATACCGGCTTACAAAGCGGAAGAATAACTTTGTAATAAATTGTGAAGTCGTTTGCGCCATCCAATTTGGCAGACTCTTGCAGAGCATATGGCAGGCCATCAATGAATGACCGGATGATGAATACATTAAATGCGCTAACGATACCAGGCAAAATGTAAATCCAGAACGTTCCGATCAGTTCCAAATGCCGCATCAACATATAAGTTGGTACGAGGCCTCCGGAGAAATACATGGTCATTGCAAGAAATGTGGAAACGAATTTCCGGGATTTAAAGTCCGGGCGGCTTAATGTATAGGCCAACATCGAAGCACTAATCAAGCCGAGCAGTGTACCGGAAAGTGTACGTAGAACTGTAATTTTAAGACCCTGAATCAGACCACTGTATCCAAAGATCGTTTTATAGTTTTCCCAAGTGAATTCCCGCGGCCAAAGATAGATGCCGCCACGAACCGTGTCTGTCGAATCGTTCAACGAAATGGCAAGCACGTTCAGGAAAGGATATAAGGTAATGATCAAAATAACGCCCATGATGATTGCATTAACAACGTCGAATACTTTTTCGGATCTTGTCGCATTGAAAGCTTTTGAGTTTGTCGCCATCTTGTCCCCTCCCCCTTTACATGATGCTTTCTTTCGTTGTTTTCTTCATGATGCCGTTCGCCGTGAACAAAAGAATAATGCTTACGACGGAGGTGAACATACTGATTGCTGTCCCGTAGGAGAAGCGTCCGATGTTTATACCATAGTTCAAGGCATACAAATCCAATACTTCGGAGAAGTCTCTCACCAGTGAATTCTGCAACTGGAACTGTTTCTCGAAGCCGATACCGATCAAGTGTCCGATATTCATGATCAGCAACACGGATATCGTAGAACGAATGCCCGGAAGCGTAATATTCCATATTTGTCTGAAACGCCCCGCTCCATCCACGCGGGAAGCCTCGTAAAGTTCTTTGTCAATCCCGGTGATTGCAGCCAAGTAGATAATGGCGTTCCATCCGGTCTCTTTCCATATATCGGAAGCGGTTACAATACCCCAAAACCATTTCCCCTGAGCCATAAATTGTATCGGCTCGTTAATAATATGCATTGACAGTAGAAGCTCGTTGACGATCCCGCCGTCAATCGAGAGCATTTTGGTAATAATACCTCCGACAACGACCCAGGATACAAAGTGCGGCAGATAAGACACCGTTTGAACTGTACGTTTAAAAATATTTCCTCTGAGCTCATTAAGGAATACCGCGAAAAAGAGCGGTACGATAAAGCCGAATATCAGTCCTAAGGCGCTCATTGCCAATGTGTTTCTTAATACCAGATAAAATCTTTCATCTTGGAACAAATCCACAAAATTCTTGAACCCTACCCATTTTTGTTCTGAAAAAGATTTGGACGGCTTATAGTTCTGGAATGCCATCGTCCAACCCCAGATAGGTAAATAGTTAAACACAAACAACCAAATTACGAATGGCAAGGACATCAGGTATAAATATTTTTGTTGAACTATACTCTGCCAAATTCCTTTCTTCCGCTTTTTCGGCGGTTCAGGGGTTACGCTTACATTTCTAGTCCCGTTTTCTGCTGAGAGCGTTTCCATCTGTCCAATCCCCCCTTCTCTGCTATACCTCTATGATAAAGGAAGGGGGGGATCGGAAATACCCGATAGATTCGAGAGAAAACCATATAAAAATTAGACATTAACAGGAATCGTAAATGTAAACTCCGTCCCGGTACCATATTCACTGGAGATTTTCAAACCATGCTCTTCCCCATAGGACAAGATAAGCCGTTGGTGGACATTACGCAATCCGATCCGGTTTTTCTCAGGCTCATCCGGGCTGGAGATCCAACTTTTGACCTCTTCCAGCCGCTCCGGGGTCATTCCCAGGCCATTATCCCGAACTCTGATTACTAAAATCTCCCCTTTAAATTGAATATCTATATTTACCATTACACCGTCTTCTTTATCCTCCACTCCATGAACCACTGCATTTTCAACAAGCGGCTGGATGATCAAAGGAGGAATCCGGATCTCATTCGCCAGCGAATCCACATCCAACTCATATTTCAATCGTTCCTCGTAACGGAATTTCTGAATTTCCAAATAGGAACGCACCATCTCGATCTCTTCCCTAAGCGGCGTTCTTTCCCTGCCGACTTCCAAATTTTTGCGCATTAACCGCCCCAACAGGCGAACGACATTTGCGATTTCCTTCTCACCCTTCATATGTGCATTCATCCGAATCGACTCCAGGGCGTTAAAAAGAAAGTGCGGGTTGATTTGGCTTGCCATCATTTTCAGTTTAATCTCGCGTTGTGCAATCTCCAGCGCAGTATTCTGCTCCGTTTTCTCCACGATCTGAGCCATTAAAGTGCGGATACTTTCGACCATGTAGTTAAACTGCCGCGATAACTGGCCAATCTCGTCATTTCCGTCGATCCGGGAGACTACATTTAAATCGCCAAGGGCCAGACGGTTCAAGTGCCGGCTGAGCCGCAGCAAACGATTAGAGGTAAGAAATGAAACGATATAAACAAACGCAAGGGCGATCAGCAAAACAAGCAGAATGATAATCAAACCGACCACACTAACTCTGTTCGCATCCTTAACAATCGATTCTGTACTGAAGACAGATACAATCCTCAAACCGTTCATGCTATTTTCCGGAATTAGTTCATCCACAATCATATAGGAAGGCTCGTCATTAATATCGAGCTTATGCGACCCTTTTTCCAATTGGCCCAGATCGACACCATAATCAAGACTTTCAAGCGTCTTACCAACGAAACCAGGGTTTTTTGCGGCTACTACGTTTCCTGCTTCATCCGCAATTACCGTTTCAAACGGTTCCTGGAGCAACATGCGGTTCAACTCGTTCTGATCAAGGGACACCATTAACACCCCGCTTGTCCGGTGATCCGGAAAAGGCAGTTGTCTGATGAGACTCAGCTTCTGTACGGGAATCGGCTCCTTATCATCAATATAAGCCCAGATCACACTTTTTGTGTGCAACGCTTGCTGATACCATTTAGCAGTACTTATATTTTCATCGATCGGGATTAACTCCAGATTATTAATCAGAGTCGGATTGTCATAATAGAAACGTACGTCGCCGATCTCCCGGTAGGTAAATCTGAACCGCAAAAAATCGTCGTAATCCAAATAAGCTTTGGTTAATTCCAGCACGCTTTCATAACGGGTGGTGACAACGTCCTCCAGATCCTCATCAAGCATCAATGTATTCGACACATCCATCGGAATCCGCAGCATGTTGCCAAGCTGGGATTTGGTCTTCTCCACATTATTGGTAGCTTGGTCAATCGCCCGGTCCATCGCCTGAGAGCGAAAATAACCGACTACCCCTCCTCCCACAATCATAACGGGGATCATGACTACGAGAATGTAAGAAATAATGAGCTTATGCTTGAGTTTGAAATTGTTCGTGATTTGTACGACCTTCCTAAACATGACTGCCCCTCCCTGGACTCGGTTACAATAACCGATCTCTCCGCAAAAAACCGAATATCCCCTGCCTTGTTAAACAAAGAGGGGATATTCAGGCGTAGCCGGAAGTACGGTACGCTAGACTAATATTAATTTATAACTTGGCCCCGGGCAACAAGGTTATTTCAGTGAAATTTGCAATTCCGCTTTACCGGAGAAGGAAGCTACGGAAACCGTTCCTTCATTAGTAAGCTCTCCACCTTGAACGGAATTCACTTCGCCCATGCCATGCAGGGATACTTTGAACGCTTTGCCCGCGCCCTCTGCGCTGAGGGTAACTTTGGAGCCTTCACGAACCGCGGTTACGCTAAGTTCGGTTTCGCCCTTCATATTGCGAACGGTACGAGCCACTTGAACGCCTTCTTGCAACTGGTACAATCCGAGTTCTACGCCGTCTGCAAAATCATAATCCGGACGTGTGTTGTTGGCACCTTTCGCCAGGATCGAGTTCTGACGGACAAACAGTGGCAAGCCGAAGAAATCATAAGTTTCTTTTTGCCATTTGCCGCCTTCCACCGTTTTACCTGTGAGCAGGTGAGTCCATGTGCCTTCCGGCAGGAAGTAAGTAACTTCGCCGGTTTCGCTGAATACCGGAGCAACCAGTAAGGAATCGCCCAGCATATATTGACGATCCAGCGTTTCTGTAGCAGGGTCGTTTGGGAATTCCAGGAACATGGCGCGCATGGTCGGAACCCCTTTTTCCGTTGCATAAACAGCTGTATCGAACAGGTAAGGCATCAGGCTGCATTTGAGCTTGGTGAAGAACCGGGTTACGTCAACCGCTTCATCATCGTAAGCCCAAGGTACCCGGTACGAGCTGCTTCCGTGCAGACGGCTATGGCTGGACATCAAACCGAAGGCGAGCCAACGCTTGAACACATGAACCGGAGCGGTATTCTCGAAGCCGCCGATGTCATGGCTCCAGAAGCCGAAGCCGGACAAACCGAGCGACAGGCCGCCGCGAAGGCTTTCTGCCATGGACTCAT
>DJTQ01000080.1 GCA_002439285.1 Paenibacillaceae bacterium UBA6304 | reverse complement strand
AAAAGGTGAGCAACTATACGGATTCAACACGGGAAATGAGCAGCCGATCCGTCGAAATGCTGAAGCTGGTGGAGAAAGGCCGGGATTCCGTATCCATGCAGGCAGACGGAATGCGCAGGAATATCGAAGCCACCGAAAAAGTGGCCGATTCGATTGAAGCCCTTGCCAAGAATGCCCGCGGCATCACCAAGATTACGGCAACCATTTCGGAAATTGCTGAACAAACAAATCTATTGTCGCTTAACGCATCGATTGAAGCGGCGCGTGCGGGAGAACATGGTGCCGGTTTTGCCGTAGTTGCCCAGGAAGTGCGTAAATTGGCTGAAGAATCCACTTCCTCCACTAAAGAAGTATTCAATCTCGTTCGAAGTATTGAACAAGATGTCAAGCTTGCTGGACAGAATATAAAAATCAATGAAGAAGTCGTCCATCAGCAGAATGAAATGATTCACGAAGCGGAACGGATTTTTCAAGAAATCGTACAAAGTGTGCAGTATATTACAGAGCAGATTACAGCCTTTTCAAAAGAAAGCGAATCCATGCTGGAAAGTGCTCATAACATCTCTGCCTCCATCCAGAACATTTCGGCGATTACACAACAATCCGCAGCTGGCACGGAACAGGTGTCTGCATCCATGAACGAACAAATCACATCGATCCAAGCGATGGCCGACGAAACCGAAGCCATGAAGAATGCAGTGTTCCAGCTTCAGAAGACAATACATATTTTCAAATTTTAAGTAACCTAAAGAACCTTGTCCTGATTCAGCAGGACAAGGTTCTTTTTTATTTGATATATTAAAAAACAAACTCGATGTTCTTTTGTGAAGCCTATAGGGAGGTTTATTGCAGTGACGACCGATTTGGAACAATATTATCATGATAATAAGTCGAACCTGACCGCTTTGTCATACCGACTGACAGGATCCTGGGGCGAGGCCGAAGATATCGTGCAAGAGACATTTTTGGCTCTGTTCGAGAACGCTCCCGGACTGGAGCATATCCGCACTCCCGGGCCCTATTTTAGGCGGGCAGTTGTAAACCGCAGTTTGAACGCAATTCAATCACCTAGGTTATCGCGCGAGACTTATTTCGGTACTTGGCTTCCCGAGCCCGTTTTCCTGCAGTCATCCAGTGAGACGGATGAATCCGTGCTTAGGGAAGAACAAATTTCTTATGCTTTTATGGCTATGCTTGAACACCTTTCTCCCGAAGAGAGGGCCGTCTTTGTGCTGAGGGAATCGTTTGGCGTCGAATATGCAGAAATTGCAGCGATGCTGAGTAAGAGTGAAACAGCATGTCGTAAGCTGTTAAGCCGTGCCCGCCAGAAACTGAAACCACTACAGCCGGAGTCGCCGCCGAGCAATCAAAATGTCCCCGTTTGGGTCTGCGCCTTCCTGAAAGCAGCACGAACCGGTGAATTTTCTCCCTTGCTGGAGATGTTCCGCGAAGATGCAGTTATGTGGAGCGACGGCGGAGGCAAAGTCCGCTCGGCTATTAATCCGATCTTCTCGAGAAAACGAATCATTGCCTTCTGGTCCGGGATTACCAAAAAAGGCTCCATGGAGGGCGATCTGGTGCCGACCTTGATCAACGGTCAAGAAGGACTTGTCCTATATCGGAATGGAATCGCCGTGAAAGTCATTCTTGTTGAGGGAGATCGTACTGGCCTTATTCGGAATATTTACCTGATAACCAATCCGGACAAGCTAGTTCATGTGCCGACAAAGTGATGACTTTGCTTATTCTTCGATAACCATCACTTTTTTGCTTCGGTCACAAAATCCTCTCTTCACCTGTCTATCTATGTGAAGACAAAAATATATCCATGGTGGAGGAATGAATCATGAAAATGAGATTGAACCATTATACTGCAAACCCGGAAGTATACCGTGCGATGAGCCAACTGGAGCGCCATGTCCATGAAAGCGGACTGGACCACATTATATATGAGCTGATCAAGATCCGGGCTTCGCAAATCAACGGCTGTGCTTTTTGCCTCGATATGCATACGAAGGAACTGCGTAAGCTGGGCGAATCGGAGCAAAGGATCGCTCTAGTAAGCGTGTGGAGAGAATCACCGTGCTATTCGGAGAAGGAAAAAGCGGTGCTGGAGCTCACAGAAGCCGTGACCTTGATTTCCAAGGACGGAGTATCTGAAACATTGTTTAACCGCATCTTGACGTTTTTCAGTGAAAAAGAAATGGTGGATCTGATTTTTGCGATCAATCTGATCAATAGTTGGAACCGAATCGCGATCTCGACCGGTATGTTCCCTGGTTGTTTAGACCAGGTCTGATAAGCCCAAACTATTATTCTCCTGAACCAGAAAGAGCCCGGGATAATGGCCCCCAGGCTCTTTCTATTATGATAGACATGCATATAACAATGAAGCGTCTTAAATGGCTTTCAACCGCACACACATACTTGTAAAGTCGCCTTTTAGCGAGGAAACCGGCAGTCCCAAAGCCATCAAACGATCACCACCGTAGATTTCCCCGCTCCCCTCCAGACGGTAATCCCTGGAAGGATCCAACCCTTCCAGCTTCACATTGCGAAGCGGTGCGTTAGGTTCCGCCAAGACTTTAAAATAGAATAGTAAAGCTTCATTCCGATCCGGGCTAACAAACATCCAAGAGGTCTCATTGCCTTCAAACGGGCTAAGGAGCCGATACATCTCCCCTTGCTGAACCAATCCGCGAATTTCCTTATAAGTCTTGATTTGCTGTTTGGCGGTTGCTTGTTCTTCTTCCGTAAACTTGGTCAAATCCAACTCGTATCCAAAATTCCCGGACATGGCTACATCACCGCGGAACTCAAGCGACGTCGTTCTTTCCACTTGGTGGTTCGGTACGGCGGAAACATGCGCCCCCATCGTCGATACGGGATAAACCAAACTTGTTCCGTACTGGATCTTCAACCGTTCCACTGCATCGGTATCATCGCTAGTCCACGTCTGAGGCATATAATATAGCATCCCCGGATCAAAACGGCCGCCACCTCCGGAACAGCTCTCGAACAGAATATGCGGGAACTTACCAGTGAGACGTTCGAGCAGGTCATATAAACCGAGAATATAACGGTGTGCCGTTTCTTTCTGCCGTTCTACCGGAATGCCGGCCGACCCGATCTCTGTCATATTACGATTCATGTCCCATTTCACATAAGTGATCGGAACCGTGCTAAAAATATCGCTCAAACGCTCATACAGATACTCACGGACGTCTTTTCTCGACATATCGAGCACGAGTTGATCCCTCGCTTCCGTCCGGCGACGATCCGGCACGTGTAAACACCAGTCCGGATGGCTGCGGTAAAGATCGCTATCAGGCGATACCATTTCCGGTTCCACCCACAACCCGAATTGCAGCCCGGTTGCCTTCACCCGGTGCGCCAGATCTTCCAATCCGTCCGGCAGTTTGCGGCGGTCCTCGAACCAATCCCCGAGCGAGCTGTTGTCACGGTCGCGCCGTCCGAACCAGCCGTCATCGAGCACAAACAGCTCGATTCCTAGCTCACTGCCCGCTTGTGCGATCGCCTCGATTTTGTCGGCGTTGAAATCAAAATAAGTCGCTTCCCAGTTATTGACCAGAATCGGACGCTCACGATCACGATGCTGCCCGCGGCAAAGACGTGTCCGGTATAAGCGATGATATTCCCGGGACATGCCTCCGAGGCCTTCATTCGAGTATACGAGCACTGCCTCCGGCGTTTGGAAGACGTCACCCGGTTCCAAATGCCAGGAGAAATCAAACGGATTTAACCCGATTTGCAGGCGGGCCATACCAAACTGCTCTACCTCGGCTTCAGCAATAAAATTCCCGCTGTATACCAAGCTTACACCGTATACTTCGCCTTGACGTTCGTTCGCATCCGGACGAAGCAAAGCGATGAACGGATTTTGCTGATGAGAGCTAGAACCTCTCCGGCTGCCGATGCCGGTAACGCCCGGTGCAAGTTTTCTTCTCTGAACATGGCGTTCCCGTGCCCATGCTCCTGATAAATACAATGCATCATAATCGGAGTCGACAAAATCCAGCGAAACACTCAAGGCACGTTCCAGCTCTAACGGCGCACTGCCCTCATTCACGATCCTTACCGATCTTGCGATCGCAGCGGATTCCGCAAAAACCGTGTAACTCAAAATCACCGTCAGGCCCGACACCGGGTCGCTAAGTTCCAGTTCCAGCGTATCCGCTTCGCTCTCCTGTTCGGTATAAACGGCCGGCAGCCCGTTTAATACCGGTTTGCCCGCAAATATCCGATGCGTCCGGTATGTAAGCTCCATTACACGGGTACCGTTCGCCAACTTTACTTGATAAGCCGGACTGCGGAAATCGCTGCTTCCATATTGAGGATATTCCTGCGGCAACGTATCCAGCGAAATCGACTTGTCACCTGGAACCGGATTCGGGCTAAAGGAAGCACGCTCCTGAAAAGTCAGCATTCCTGCCAGGTTGCTATCTTGTCTAAGCTTCCGTCCATAATAAACATGGGCGGCATACCCTCGAACCAGTTGTATAATATAGCTGGAGTTTTGCGATTGTAGATGGAACAAGTTGTGATCTGCATCGAAAAAGATTGGCATTGGAATCCTCCTGAAATGTTCTGAATTCTGGAATGATAGCTTCATTCTACTATGTAATCCAGAAGGAGTAACGATAATAAAGTGATTTTATATATGGACTTTTGTGCTATCTTCTTAAGTAATCAGAACTCGCACAGCGGACGTAGTTACCGTTAAACTGACACCTGCCTTTAGTCGGTTATCGCTCTACGATCTCACTAGCTTTATAGGACTTTTCACCCCGGAAAAACAGACGCATTTAGCTGCTAAGTATCATATTTCACCGGAATTCTAACCATCCTTTCCGCTATACCTCAAAACGCGACAACGTTTGCAAAAGAATGCTTGACTATCTAGTCTATTAGACTTATTCTAATCTTAACTAGATTCATATATTTACCTAATTTCATAGTCTTGAATTGATAAAGGCAAACCCACTGAAAGGTGGGGACGCAAAACTATAGGGGTTAAGGCGAATTATCCGCTAGACCAGCCAGTTACCGATTGAAGAGGCTCAACGTTTTGTTGATCATAACCTTCTTATTCGGTAAGAAGGTTTTTTATTTTAAATAACCAACTCCATATTTCATATTGATAAAGGCAAATCCATCGAAAGATGGGGACGCAAAGCTATAGGGGCTACCACGGAAATCCGTAATGCCAGCCAGTTGCCGATATGGAAGTCAAACGTAAATACGCGTGATTTCGTTTCTTCCTGATTCGGTTAGTAAGCATCAATCTTTGGTGCGATTTGGGAGGAACCGAGATGAAGCGTATTTTTTATTTTGCATTCGTTATCATTTTTTCATTAAATCTAGCAGCGATTCCGGTATCTGCCGAATCAAATAATAGTCTGATCAATGATATTGTTGTCTTGCCTCAAGGCGAATATAACAAAACGGATGCGGGTAAAATGATGAACCGCTTAGCATTAATTCCCTCCTCTCTCTTGCAGGGCTTGAAAGACAATGACGTCAAGATTAAACTGGTCACTGGAAAGATCACGGATGAAGCTGAATTCGCCCAATACAAAGGCGTTACGCCTAGAGGCTGGGAGAATACCGGACTTACTTGGGACGATGTGCCCGGTGTCAGTTCCAATGTTGTTATCGCAAGAATTGGATATAGCAATAAAGGAAAAGGACACAACGGACAAAATCTTGAACTTCATGAGACTTTTCATGCAATTGACCGGATTGTTCTGAACAACGTCAGCTCCTCTTCCGACTTTATGGAAATTTGGAAGAAAGAAGCCAACAACGACTATAAAGGCGATGGCTATGTATCGGTTTACTCGACCGAATATTTTGCGGAGACTGCAACACTGTACTTTTACAGCGACAAGACTCGCAAACATCTTGAAGAGGACATGCCTTTAACCTATGAATTTTTGGACAAGCTATTCGCCAACGCCTAATAAATAACAGGCTCCCTTCCGGTTCAGGGTTCTGACCGAAAGGGAGCCTGTTTAGTTGTTAAGGATAGACCCGATTAGGAAGCACTTCTTCCCAACCTTCTACTTCAGTGTCTTCTCCTCTGGAGTAGTCATGATGATTCGTAGCTTCGAGAATATCGTAGTAATACCACTTACCATTGACATTATCCGGCCACATTTTGGCATCCTCATGAATTCCG
>DJTQ01000426.1 GCA_002439285.1 Paenibacillaceae bacterium UBA6304 | reverse complement strand
CTTGTTTTTAACAGACGTTGCACTTGGCTTTCTGGCTCGTACGGCACCCCAATTCAATGTCTTCGTAATCGGGATGCCACTGAAGATTATTGTGGGACTGATCGTGTTGCTCCTTCTGATTCCGGGCTTCATTTATGCGTTTGAACACTTGTTTGAAGTGATGTTTCAAGCGCTGCACAACTTATTTGGAACGCTGGGGAATCGGCCGACGTAAGGAAGGGGGATCGCTGATGACGTACCGGTATCGCTATAAACTGGATTTGCAGTTGTTTGCCGGGGAGAAGACGGAGAAAGCGACGCCCAAGAAACGACAGGATGCTAGGAAGAAAGGTCAAGTTGCGAAGAGCCAGGACGTTGCGGGCTCGCTCATCTTACTATCGGTCTTTATGTGTCTGATGGCCTTCGGCGGCTACATCAAAGAGAGACTGGTCGCTCTGTTCACGGATGTTTTTTATCACCGGCTGACGACGGAAGTGACTAAAGAAAGTGTAATGGTCATGTTAGGGGATTATGCGGTTCAAATTCTCCTCCTGGTTGCCCCGATCTTTCTAGTTGTCGTCGTAGTGGGGATCATCGCCAACTATGCTCAGGTAGGATTTCTGCTGACCGGGGATCCTCTGAAAATGCAATTCAATAAGCTCGACCCAATTAAAGGGTTTAAAAAAATGTTTTCCATCCGCTCGCTAGTGGAATTTTTCAAATCCGTGTTAAAGCTGACGATCATCGGGTATCTGGTCTATACAACGATTTGGGGGGCAAGAAGCCATCTCGCATCCTTAGGGAAGATTCCGGTGGAAGCGGCGTTTCATTTTACGGCCGAGATTACGATGAACCTGGGCATTAAAATCGCTGCTGCATTGTTTGTTTTAGCGGCGCTTGACTATATGTATCAAAAGTATGAGCACGAGAAGAGTCTTAAAATGTCTAAGCAGGACGTGAAAGACGAATATAAGAAGATGGAAGGCGACCCGATCATTAAAGGCAAAATCCGGGAAAGACAGCGCCGAATGGCGCTGCAACGGATGATGCAAGAAGTGCCGAAGGCGGATGTGATCATCACCAACCCGACGCATTTCGCCGTAGCGCTGAAGTATGATGGATCGCAGATGGAGGCTCCGCAGGTCGTAGCCAAAGGGCAGGACTTTGTCGCGCTCCGCATCAAGGAGATCGCTAAGGAGCATGGTGTTGTTACGATCGAAAATAAGCCGCTGGCCAGGGCGCTGTTTCAGAGAGCCGAAATCGGGGATATGATCCCCGGCGATCTGTTCCAAGCCGTTGCCGAAGTGTTGGCATATGTATATAAACTGCAAGGTAAAGTGAAATAACGTTCGGGATCGGAGGAAGAACCGTTGAAGAAGTTCAAAGATTTATTCGTTCTAGTTGGCATTATCGGCATTGTTCTAATCATGATTGTTCCGATCCCGACATTGTTGCTGGATATTCTTCTCATTATAAACATATCAATTGCGTTAATGATTTTGCTCGTAGCCATGAATACGAAGGAAGCGTTACAATTCTCGATTTTTCCCGCGATGCTGCTCATTACAACCCTATTCCGATTGGCGTTGAACGTATCGACTACGAAATTGATTCTCGGACAAGCCGAGGCAGGTCACGTCGTAGCGACTTTCGGTTCCTGGATCTCCAAAGGGGAGCCCGTTGTCGGTTTCGTCGTCTTCCTGATTCTGGTGGTTGTACAGTTTATCGTTATTACTAAAGGATCGGAGCGCGTAGCGGAAGTTGCGGCGCGTTTCACCCTCGACGCGATGCCAGGTAAGCAAATGAGTATCGACGCCGACCTTAACGCCGGGCTGATCAATGAACAACAAGCGCGTGATCGCCGGAGTAAAATCGAACGTGAAGCGGATTTCTACGGAGCGATGGACGGGGCGAGTAAATTCGTCAAAGGTGATGCGATTGCGAGTATTATTATCCTCCTCATCAACCTGATTGGCGGTTTTATTATTGGTATGACCATTCATGGCATGTCGTTTGGTGATGCGCTTTCGACTTACTCGATCCTTACGATCGGGGACGGGCTGGTCAGCCAGATTCCGGCCCTGCTTATTTCGACGGCTGCCGGTCTCATCGTTACACGTGCTTCTTCGGAAGGAAACTTGGCTGATGATATTACGGGGCAGCTGTTTACGTACCCTAAGCTTCTATATATTGTTGCAGGTACAATTACGTTACTCGGTTTGTTTACGCCGATCGGTCCTTGGACCACGCTTCCTTTTGCCGGATTAATGATCTTTGCCGCAAGGCGGATGCAGAAGAACCTGGATAAGAAACAAATTGAGCAGGAAATCCAGGAAGAAGAGCAGCAGATCGAAGAGGTACGAAGCCCGGAGAGCGTGATCAACTTGCTGCAGGTCGATCCGATCGAGTTCGAATTCGGTTACGGACTGATCCCTCTGGCCGACACAGGACAAGGCGGGGACTTGCTTGACCGGATTATCATGATCCGGCGCCAATGCGCATTGGAAATGGGGCTCGTCGTACCTGTTATCCGCATCCGCGACAATATTCAACTAAAACCGAACGAATATGTCATCAAAATTAAAGGAAATGTCGTTGGCGGCGGTGAATTATTACTTAATCACTATTTAGCGATGAGTCCAGGGATGGATGACGACTCGATTACAGGTATTGAGACTCAGGAACCGGCATTCGGACTTCCGGCGCTCTGGATCGATGAATCCACTAAGGATCGGGCAGAGTTGTCCGGTTATACGGTAGTTGATCCACCATCTGTGGTTGCCACGCACCTTACCGAATTGATCAAGAAACATGCACATGAGCTGCTTGGGCGACAGGAGACAAAGGCATTGGTCGACAACCTCAAGGAGAATTATGCAGTATTGGTCGACGAACTGATTCCTTCCTTGCTCTCTATCGGGGATGTGCAGAAAGTGTTGGCAAAGCTATTGCGTGAGAAAATCTCGATTCGCGATATGGTGACGATTTTTGAAACGTTGGCTGATTACGGTACCTATACTAAGGATCCCGAGGTTTTGACGGAATATGTTAGGCAGGCGCTATCACGGCAAATCACCCAACAATATACCCAGCAGGGAGAGACGATGCGGGTAATTACCGTTGGGCCGACGCTGGAGAAGAAAATTGCGGAAAGCGTGCAGCAGACCGACCAAGGTAGTTACTTGGCGCTTGATCCGGTGTCGACGCAAACTCTTTTCCAGAAGTTATCGGAGCAAATTAATCGTCTTCTTCAGACCGGGCAGCAGCCGATCGTTTTGACTTCACCCACGATTCGGATGTACTTGCGCCAGGTCATTGAAAGAAGCATGCAGGATATTCCGGTGCTGTCTTATAGTGAACTTGAACCTAACGTAGAAATTCAGAGTGTCGGAGTGGTGAACTTATGAGAGTAAAACGTTATATCGTCGACACGATGCCGGAAGCCATGTCCAAAATACGCACCGAACTCGGAGCCGATGCCGTGATCTTAAGCACCAAGGATCTGAAGGTCGGCGGATTTATGGGATTGTTCGGCAAAAGAAAAATCGAGGTCATCGCAGCATCTGAAGGCGATGACGCTCCATCTCCCAAACCGAAGCCGCAACCGAACCGCACGATTCCGGCTCCGGTTGCAAGGCAGACTGTTCCGGATGCCTATCGCAAATCCTCTCAATTAACGGCACCTCCTGCATCAGGAGTCGGCAGTGCGGGCATGGCTGACTCCGGGATGGAAGGGGCGGCTCCACTTGCACGTCCGCCGATGCCGACGGGGCAGCGGCAAACGGAAATGTTGCCGGACAAGATGCAAACCTCCTCAGCGATTACACAGCCGCAGCTGGCCAAGGAAGAAACGGCTGCCGGCAAATGGGACGAAGTGCTTCGGCAAGCGGGTTTGAATGAACAAAGGCCTCCCGCTCCCATTGTACCGACGGTAGTTCCTAGGGCGGCCGATGACTACAGTCTAAGAGAAGAGAAGCTGCTTGAAGAACTCCGCGAGATGAAATCGTGGATCGGGCAATTGGCGAGACAGCAACACGAGAACAGGGAACTGCCCGAACCGCTACCTTCGATAAAGAGCCGGCTGGAAAATCAGGAACTGTCCGCCGATTTGATTGAGAAGTGGATCGATTCCGCATATCTGCAATGGATAGAGTCCGGCAAATCGGCCACACCGAATGATCTGGAGGATGCCGTGAGATCCGAGGTATCAGACTTTCTGAAGGATCGGATCGGGCTAGGCATTAGCGACGAGACCAGAATCGTCTACATTGCAGGACCTACGGGAGTCGGCAAGACGACAACGATCGCGAAGCTGGCTGCGGATCAAATTTTTCGGGCTCACAAAAAGGTAGGCTTTATCACGGCTGACACCTACAGAATATCTGCGATTGAGCAATTGCGGACGTATTCTTCAATTTTGAATGTGCCGCTGGAAGTCGTGCAATCTCCGGGAGACGTGCAAAGAGCGATGCAACGGCTTTCTCATTGCGATTTGATCCTAATGGATACGGCTGGCCGAAATTATCTGAACGAAATTCATGTGGCCGAATTGCACAGCATGCTTAGTACTTCTGAGCAAAGTGAGACTTTCCTGGTGTTGAGTCTGACTTCAAAGACCCAGGATATGAAGAAAATTACGGAACATTTCAGCAGGTACGGGCTGGACAAAGTGATATTCACCAAATTGGATGAAACGGAAAGCGTGGGCCCGCTATTCAATTTGATTCATGATTATCCATTGCGGGTTTGTTATATCGCAAACGGACAAAATGTTCCTGACGATTTGCTGACGGCAGATGCGGAACTGTTGCAGGACTTGATTATGGGAGCCCGAAGCTCATGAGCGATCAGGCGCAGGCACTTCGACAACTTGTAACATCTCGTGGCGGCTTTGACCCGCAGTCATCTGGTAAGGAAAGAAATGCCCGCATCATCACCGTGAGCAGCGGAAAGGGAGGAGTAGGTAAATCCAACTTCACTTTGAATTTCGCTCTCGCTTTAAAATCGCTTGGACGCAAAGTTCTCATTTTTGACGCTGATATCGGCATGGCCAATATAGATGTTTTGATGGGGATTCGTGCGAGATATAGTCTGTATCATTTGCTGAAAGGCGAAAGGGACATCTTCGAGATCATTGAGCTTGGAACAAACGGGCTTCCCTTTATTGCAGGAGGCTCCGGCATGGCTGATTTGTTCAGCCTGTCGGAAAATGATCTTGACTACTTTACATCTCAAGTAGAGCGGATCGCGGAAGAGATGGATTATATCATTTTCGATACTGGGGCAGGCCTTTCCAAGGAAACTTTGAAATTTATAACTGCTGCAGACGAGTGCCTGGTCGTAACGACCCCTGAGCCGACCTCGATAACGGATGCATACGCGCTTATCAAGGTGGTGCATGGGCTGGAGAAAGACGTAGCATTCAGGTTGGTCATCAACCGGGTCAACGGTGAAAGTGAATCCAGACAGGTTGCGGATAAAATTTCATTAGTCGCAAAGCAGTTTTTGGATATGGATATTCCTACCCTTGGCTACTTGAGCGATGACGCTCATGTTATGCAGGCGGTAAAGAAGCAGGTCCCGTTTTCTGCCGCTTTCCCTGGATGTGCAGCGGCAAGAGACGTTCAGGCCTTGGCCATGAGATATATAAATGTTCCACAACTGCGGTCAAATGGTACTTTGTCAGGAATCAAAGGATTTATGCATAAATGGCTTAAACGCGCAAAATGATTCTGTATAAAGGACAGGAGTGGAACGAGATATGCCTTATCGGGTGATGGTAGTTGACGATTCGGCGTTTATGCGGAAAATCGTTTCCGACCTTATTGAACAAGATCCGGCATTTCAAGTGAATGGTACGGCTAAGAATGGGAGGGAAGCGCTTGAGCTGATTGAGTCCCTCTCACCGGATCTTGTGACCATGGACGTCGAAATGCCGGAGATGAACGGGCTTGAGGCACTAAGGAACATCATGGAGCGACACCCATTACCGGTCATTATGCTATCCGGCATTAATGAGCAAGGGATGCGGGAAACGATTATGGCGCTCGAACTTGGTGCATTTGATTTTATCCGCAAGCCATCGGCTTCCACAAGTTCGCATGACATTGAACAGGTTGGCCGAGAACTCAGGGAGCAAATAAGGGTTGCCATGGTGGCTAAGGAGAGAAGGGCGGCAAGGATTGCCGCATTGGAGTCCAAAGCTCCGGAGCGGCTTCCTCCGGCCGGACGTAAGCCTTCAGCCTTGCGTCCGGTGAACCCGGTAACAGCACCTGCGCAACGAAGACAGCGCAAGACCGAGGTTCCAATACCGGGCAGCAATAATGTGGTGGACCGTACAAATGGGAATCCGGAGGTTAAGGACATCCCGGATTCCCGCAAGTCTATTGTTCAGCCAGCAACCGGTGCCAAGCCTGAGGAGACTGTATCAGCTTCAATAGAGGAGAAGAATCTTTCCCTAGTTCGGAGCGGTGCCAAGGAAGCTCAGAACCGTCCGGCATTGTCCAAGACAGCTAACAGGGTTGGGACGCCACCTGCTGAGAAGCCCAAGCCAAGGCGGCTGACCGAATCGCCGTCAGGACAAGCTGCACAGGTGAAGGGACGGGTGAAGGCATCGATGCCTCCGTCGGCATTCACCGACCTGGTAGCGATCGGAACCTCAACCGGCGGCCCCAAAGCATTAAAAGCCGTATTGGAGAAGCTCCCGGCCAGCTTTCCTGCTCCGATCGTAATCGTACAGCATATGCCGCCGAACTTCACCAAATCGCTGGCTCAGCGCCTAAACAGCTTGAGCGACTTAACCGTGGTGGAAGCAGAAGCGGGAATGATCCTGGAGGCGGGTACGGCTTACATTGCTCCGGGAGGACATCATTTAAATGTCGTTTCCGATTCAACCGGCAGCTATAAGCTTTCATTAACAGAGCAAGAGCCTTGTAACGGGCACAGGCCGTCTGTAGATGTCATGTATGATTCGCTTCTGCCTTTGCAAACTCTTAAGCGGCACATTGTACTCCTGACCGGTATGGGCAGCGATGGAGCCAGAAGCATGAAACGGCTGTACGAAGCCGGTGTAACATCGACGATCGCGGAAAGTGAGGAATCTTGTGTCGTATATGGAATGCCTCGCTCGGCAATCGAATTGGGCTGCGTCAGTCAAGTACTGCCGTTGCATGAAATTGGTTTCAAGCTTGCACAAGTTGTGAAATAAACGGAATCTCTTGAAGGAGGTGCCTCACCATGGACATGAACCAATATTTATCCATGTTTATCGATGAGTCGAATGATCACTTACAGTCATTAAACGAAAATATGCTGGAACTGGAGAACCGTCCTGATGATCTCGGGATTGTACAGGTGATTTTCCGCTCCGCCCATACGCTGAAGGGAATGGCCGCAACAATGGGCTTTGAGGATTTGTCTTCCCTGACGCATCAAATGGAAAATGTGTTGGACCTGGTGCGCAACGAAAAACTTAAAATGCAGGATTTTATTTTTGATACTTTGTTCCAGAGTCTCGACGCTCTACAATCCATGGTTCAAGACATTACCCAGGGTGGGGAAGGAAAGGAGGACGTTAGTTCGATCGTTGCCTCCTTACAAGCAATTGTCCGCGGTGATATAGCGCCTTCCGTTTCCGGGCAGGGGAACGCTGGAAAAACGGGCGAAAAGACTTCCACCGGAACCGGTTCAGCCATCCAACTGGATGAATTCCAGTATTCTGTACTGGAGCAATCGATTACGGAAGGGCACAAAGTGATGTACATCGAGGTGGCTGTCCGGGAAGATTGTCAACTAAAAGCCGCCCGTGCTTATCTGGTATTTGATCTGTTGGAAAGATACGGGGAAATTGTGAAATCACATCCATCCGTACAGGAAATCGAGCAGGAGCAATTTGACCGGAGTTTCTCCCTCTACTACATAACTCAAAAAGAGGCTGCGGAACTTCAAAGCATGATCATGAATCTGTCCGAGATCGAATCGGCTCAGGTAGCCCTTTTGGATCATGAGATGCTGAGCCAGGTGGATTCGGGCAGCAGAGAGGCTGCGGCTGTTTTGGAGGTTGCTGAACCGGCTGCCAAGGATGCCAAGGCAGCAACGAACGGTAAGCCAGGTAAGTCCGAAGAACATAAAGGAAGTGCACGTCCAAGTGCCGGAGCAGCTCCATCCAGAACGATCCGGGTGGATATTGACCGCCTTGACGTATTGATGAATTTGTTCAGTGAGCTTCTGATTGACCGTTCCCGCCTGGAACAGTTGGCATATGAAGTGAAGCGTTCTGATTTAACCGAAACGGTGGAACATATGAGCCGGGTCAGCAGCGACTTGCAAAATATTGTCCTGAAGTTGCGGATGGTTCAAATCGATTCGGTATTCAACCGGTTTCCTCGGATGATCCGGGACTTGGCTAAATCACTGGACAAAAAAATCGATCTGGTTATCGTCGGTGCCGAAACAGAGCTCGACCGGACCGTTATCGACGAGATAGGGGATCCGCTGGTTCATCTCCTGCGAAACGCGGTGGATCATGGGGTAGAGTCTTTGGAAGAACGTATTGCTGCGGGGAAACCGGAAACAGGAACGGTGCAATTGCGCGCATTCCATAGCGGTAACCACGTATTTATTGAAATCGAAGATGACGGGCACGGCATCGATCGCGACAAAGTGCTTGCCAAAGCTTTGAAGAACGGCGTTGTTACGGAAAGTGAAGCCAAGGCTCTGACCGATGAACAAGTGTTCATGCTCCTCTTCGCTCCGGGATTCAGTACGGCTGAAGTGATCTCCGATATCTCAGGGCGTGGTGTGGGACTCGATGTAGTTAAAACAAAAATCGAGTCGCTCAGCGGTGTCGTTTCGGTGGAATCCAAGCTTGGCAGAGGCACGAAGTTTTCGGTACAACTGCCGTTAACGCTGTCGATTATTTCGGCGATGTTGATCAAGGTGGGTTCTGAGAAATATGCGATTCCATTATCCTCGATTGTGGAGACAGGACTTATTCGACGAGAGCAAATCCGCAATGTTCACGGATATACGATGATTCCATACCGAGATTCCCATATCCCGTTAATGTCATTAAGCGAGCTGTTCGATGTTCGGGACTTTGACGAGAAGTCCGAAGAAGAGACAGAAATCGTTGTCGTTCGTAAAGGTGACAGACTGGCCGCGCTGACAGTAGAAGATTTTATCGGGCAAAACGAAATTGTAATAAAGAATCTGGGCAAATATTTGCCGATCATTCAGGGAGTAGCTGGTGCTACTATTTTAGGGGATGGGCAAGTCGCTTTGATAATAGATCCGAATGCTTTCATTAAATAAAAACAGTATTTCAACCCCGGAAGCACTAACTTAAACCGGGACCAATAAGGAGGGATCCTCATGGGAGAGGAAATTAAAGTCATCGTTTTTAAGTTGGGGCATGAAGAATACGGCATAGAAGTGGACAAGGTTCAAACCATCGAGCGGATGATGCCGATTACCCGCGTACCCAAAACTTTCTCTTTTGTCAAAGGTGTAATTAATTTGCGCGGAGTCGTTATTCCGGTGATTGATTTACGTGGCCGTTTCGGTCTTCCCGAAGCGGAACACAGCGACCAAACACGGATCATTATTGTAGCGGCCAATGAGATGGAGGTTGGGTTTATCGTTGATTCGGCAAATGATGTCATCGACTTGAATTCGGACTCCATCGATACACCTCCCGATGTGGTTGGGGGCGTTAAGGCGAAGTATTTGCAAGGCGTGGCGCGCATTTCCGATGAACGTTTGTTGGTGATGCTGAATTTGTCGGAAGTATTGAACCGCAGCGAAATTATTCAATTGGAAAGTTTAGAGGGATAAGCGGTGGATCTGTTCAAGGACTTTGAGGAATTCAAAATGGATGTACTGAAGGAGGTCGGCAACATCGGTGCCGGAAACGCGGCTACTGCGCTCTCCAGACTGTTGGATAAGCCGATTGACATGGCGGTTCCCAAAGTCCAGATGCTGCCGTTCGAAGCGATTGCGGAACGGGTAGGCGGGGCTGAGAAAATCGTACTTGCCGTCTTTTTCCGGGTGGAAGGAGATACGCCGGGTAATCTGTTCTTCATTCTCAGCCCGGAAGCGGCCAAGAAGCTTCTTCATCGTCTTGCCGGCATCGAAGTCGATAGCGAGGACAGCTTTTCCGAAATGGAATGGTCCGCGTTATCGGAGATTGGAAATATTTTGGCAGGATCTTATATTTCTTCCCTTGCCGACTTCACATCACTTTCAATGACCCCAACCGTTCCGGCGTTAGCGTTGGATATGGCGGGGGCAATACTAAGCTATGGGCTGCTGCAGTTCGGAGAAATGGGCGATTCCGCCATGCTGATTGATACTACCTTTATCGAAGGTAAGCATGAAGTGGAAGGACAGTTTTTTCTGATTCCAGACCCCGAGTCCTTTGCAAAAATTTTCTCGGCTTTGGGAGTGCCAATGAATTATGATTGATGAGCAGCATATCGTTAAGGTTAGCATGGCGGACCTGAATGTAATCCGCGGGCAAGGGCTAATCCGTACGACTGGGCTTGGATCCTGTGTGGGGGTAACATTATTTGATCCGATGCTCAAGGTGGCCGGCCTCGCTCATGTTATGCTGCCTTCATCCGAAATAGCACGAGAAGGGGCACTGAATATTGCTAAATATGCAGACACTGCAGTGCCTGAATTGGTTCGCAAGCTGTTAGCGCTCGGTGCTATGCAAAGCCGGCTGGTCGCTAAAATGGCTGGGGGTTCTCAGATGTTTACCTTTGCCGGAACCGGTGACTCGATGAGGATCGGTCCAAGAAATGTGGAATCTTGCAAAACGATGCTTTTGCAGCTTGGTATTCCGCTTCTTGCCGAAGACACAGGTGGAAATTACGGCCGAACGATCGAATTGGACTGTGAAACGGGTATATTATTCATACGCAGTGTACAAATGGGTATAAAGGAATTGTAGCTATGTCAGGAAAAATTAGATATTTTCTTCTCATTGGATTGATAGGGTTTTTAGTTACCTTTGCAGTTTCAGCCGGAAACAATTTATTTATGACAAGTTTTATTCGCGGACTTATCGGATTTGCGGCTTGGTTCTTCCTAAGTTATGTTGGGAACTGGGTCATTGGTTTTCTGAAAGAGCAGGAAGTACAGCCAGATGATCGTGAGCTTTCTGGAGTGTTACAGGAACAGGAGTTAGAGCAGGAACAAGAGAAAGGCAACAGCCTCGACTTTACAACGCCAGATCAAAGCGAGGAACTGAATGAGATATTGAAACAGTCGCCAGATAACCAGTCACAATCACAGGCTCAAGAGTTTACACCACTCCATCCGCCGAAATTAGTTAAAACACTTGACGACAAAGATCCTGAAGAGCTGGCTAAGGTCGTTCGTCACCTGACAGAAAAATAAGGAGGGTGAAGGCAATTGAACGAGCGGAAGACATCCACTCTAAATTACGCCGATGTTTGGGAAAAGTGGAAGGAACATGGCGATTTAGAGGCCAAGAAACAACTTATCGAGAAGTATCTGCATATTGTCGACTACGTTTCGGGACGTCTGGCGGTCGGTCTGCCCAAGAGTGTTTCCAAAGATGATCTGTCCAGCAACGGAGTTATGGGGCTGATTGACGCTGTTGAGAAATTTGATTACAAACGCGGCCTTCAGTTTGAGACCTACGCTTCGTGGAGAGTTAGAGGAGCTATTTTGGATGGGCTACGCCAGGGGGATTGGGTTCCCCGTTCCGTAAGAGAGAAAGCCAAGAAAATTGAAGAAGGGTACCAGCAGCTGGAACAGCAGTATCTTCGGACTGTGACGGACGCGGAAATGAGTGAGCATTTAAATGTTAGCGAAAAGGATTTTCATAACATGCTCCAAGAAGTTGCGGTAATGACGCTCTGCTCGCTCGAAGATCCGATCCGGGAAGAAGAATCGGAAACTCGGCTGTCCTTGCTTGTTGACGATAAAGCAAAGAATCCTGACTATAAAGTTCAGGAATTCTATTTGCATGAATCACTTGCAAAAGGGATTGAAAAATTAACCGAGAAGGAACGAACGGTGGTATCTCTGCTATACTATGAGGATTTATCATTGAGCGAAATTGCGGAAGTGATGTCTTTATCGCCCTCAAGGATTTCCCAACTGCATTCCAAAGCAATACTGCGGCTGCGCGGCAGCTTGGAAAAACACCGAGACCTGCTTATGCGAGGGGATTAATGGAGTTCATTTTCTGAAAAGTAGATGGAAGGAGGAACGACTCATGGAATTCACGGATAATTTGGGGCAAATCCTTAATATTACTTTAAATGACGACAAGACGGTCGCCTACTTGCAATTTGTGAAGAAGGAAGAAGATTTCTCTTGTACTATGGATGCGCTCCATCAGTTTCTGAATGCCCAAGGTATTAAATATGGAATTCAGGAAGATATCGTGAAGCGTTTTGCGATTAATCCCAGGGAATATTTCTTCAGCAAAACGCCGATTGCGATCGGCGTAGAGCCACAGCAAGGGGAAGATGGTTCAATCCGTTATGCGGTTCCTATGGATGAGGATGTCAGATACAAACCGCTTGAAACCGATGACGGCAAAGTGGACTACAAAGAGGTTAGTCGTCTAAATAATGTTCGAAAAGGACAGTTAATTGCCGAATTAGTTCCTCCGCTTCCCGGTCGAGCCGGAACAGCGGTGACCGGAGAAGCCATTCCTAATAAAGCCGGCAGGGAAGCAAGATTTAAGATTGGTAAGAATGTAGTTTTGAATCCCGAGCAAACTGCCATGTACGCGGCTATCGACGGATTGGTTACCCAGACCGATAAAGGCAAGTTGAATGTGTTTCCTGTCTACGAGATCAATGGGAATGTGGATTACAGCACGGGAAATATTGATTTTGTAGGTACCGTCGTTATCCGCGGCAACGTTCTGACCGGTTTTAAAGTCAGTGCAGCCGGGGATATTCGTGTTGTCGGTGGTGTGGAAGGGGCCGAGTTATATGCTGAAGGCTCTATCGATATTACCGGCGGGATCATCGGCTATAATAAAGGATTGGTCAAAGCCGGGCAAAATATCAAGAGCTCCTTCATCCAGGATGGCAATGTGCTGGCCGGTGAAAACGTAATTGTGACGCAAAGTATCATGCATTCCAATATCCGAGCCGGTAAGGACGTCATTTGCAGCGGAACCAAAGGCTTGATCGTTGGCGGCAGCATTCAAGCCGGCGAGAAAGTTACCGCACGCATTATCGGCAATCCGATGTCGACGATGACGTCGATTGAGGTTGGCGTATTGCCGGAGCTTCGCAATGAGCTGATGGATTTGCGCCAGCAGGTCAAGGAAATCATGGCGAACTTGGACAAATCCGAAAAGGCGCTGACTCTGCTGGATCAACTTGCTTCCTTGGGTAAATTGTCTCCTGACAAGGTAGAAATGCGATCCAAACTGGGATTGACCAAAAAATTGCATATTCAGGAAATGAATGAATTAAAAGACCGGATGCTTAATATTGAAAAAGCGCTGGAAGATACCGGAAAAGCACAGGTGATTGTCCTGAAAATGATCTACGGCGGATCTAAAATCGTCATCGGCCGGTACACCAAATACATTAAAGAGCCGATCTCTCGAATGTCCTTTTATTTCAGTGAAGGGGACATCACCATGGCAGCTTACGTCTAGAACCTTATGTTGACCCCGAATGCCGAATGTGAGGTGATCTAATGGATTTGAAAGCGATTGAAATGCAAATCGCCGTCCCCCGTACCCATGAGGCGGGGCGGGTCCAGCATGAGGCGCAGCAAAGGCCTCTGATCGATCAAAGTTTGCTCTCTGCAGAGAACATAAAGGAACGCGAATTGGAACGTCACCGGAGCTCGAACATCGACGAAAGCGCGCATAATAGAACAGTAAAACGCGAGGAGAGCTCTTCGGGTCATCAACAGCAAGGTCACGCTTCTTCGGGAGAGAAGCAGGAAGAAGAGATGGAATCACAACCACAGCCGGCTGAGCATCCTTACAAAGGAAAACATATCGACTTGTCTCTTTAGACTATTTATTTTTAGAGGTTGTTCAACACGCATTTTTACAGCAAAAGGTGAGGATTACATTGTCATTTGGAGACCCATGGTTTTATATTGTACTTTTGGGGGCGGCAGCCCTTGCCTATGCCTTACTACTGCCGGGGCGCAAACCTGCTGCGGATTCTAAGGCAGGAGGGGCGGAAGAGCTTGAGGCCACGCTGGAGCAGTATATGTCCGAGATCGAGAGAGAGAACGAGGAATTGATCGGTCTTGTGACGCAGATGAAGCAGGATTTCACATCCAAGCAACTGGCTCATCAAGAAGGAATTGCCGAGCTGCGCCAGCGTTTGGCGGATGTGGAACTTACCGCTCGCCAGAACGCTTCCAGGCTGGAACGTTTGGAACAGTATGAGCCCGTTGCTTCAGCTGGTTTAAGTCAGGTTGCCGAAGACGTGAAGCCTGCCGAATCGGCAATCGTTGAACCGGAGGCACTTCTACCGGAACTGCTTGCATCGGATGCGCCTGAACCTGAGCCAGTGGAATCCGTGCGTGATCGATATCCCGAGCTGTTTGATTTGTATGCCAAGGGGAAATCAGTGGATATGATCGCCAAAACTATCGGCCTCCAGCGCGGAGAAGTGCAGCTTATTCTTCAACTCTCCAAGAGGGAGGAATCCCAATGATCCGTAATCGTCAGTTTATGACAGGCCTTGGCATCGGACTCATTGTCGGCGCACTGCTGTTGCAAATCATGATGATTGGTCAAGGTCAATCCGGTAAGCTGCAGACGAAGGAACAGATCGAGAAGGCAGCGGCTGCGTTGGATTTGAAGGTCATCGCGAGTAATCAGGAATTGCTTACTGAGCAAGAATGGCAACAGAAAGCAGAGCAGGAGCAAGACGGAATGCAGGAGGGGACAAAACCAACGGATGCCTTAGAACCTGCAGACCCGAATGAACCGAAGAAACCGGATACTCCCGCCGATCCCGAGTTGTCAGGGACAAACGGTTCTGTTGCCGCCCCCGAAACGACCTCACCGATAGCTCCTAAAGAGCCGGATAAAAGTTCGGTCAAATATAAAATCTCATATGGTAGCACGTTGACCGGTGTAGCGGATGGATTGCTTAAAGTGGGCGTGATTAGCGATAAGGAAGCTTTCCTCCAGGCAGCTAAAGACAAGAAGATTAACTATAAGGTGCGTACCGGTACTTTTACCTTCGATTTAGATGAGGATTTCGACTCCATTATTTCTAAGATCTCTTCGGGTACCTCAAAATAAAGGAAATAAAGAAATATAGTCATAGCGAGCTCCTGAATAGGAGCTTTTTTTATATGCGTTTGCTCATTCCAGGCTTGTTTGTGCTTTTTGTCGGCTGAGCCCATAAACTTGGTTGCATCGGGTTTTTACTTATGGTATATTAATTGACGGTGTTATAACGCACGGTTGCCGATTTCGCGAAGGGTGCTCTCTTAATGAGAGTTTTTGCGAGAAATGAAGCAACCGGAGGAAGCATCAAATAAAACCAAACTTAGGAGGTGCGTGAAGATGGCAGTAATCTCCATGAAACAACTGCTTGAAGCAGGCGTTCACTTCGGACACCAAACTCGTCGTTGGAACCCGAAAATGGATCGTTATATCTTCACTGAAAGAAACGGCATTTACATTATCGACCTGCAAAAAACGGTCAAGAAGGTTGAAGAAGCTTACAACTTCGTTAAGAGTGTAGCTGAAGAGAATGGTACCATTCTTTTCGTCGGCACGAAGAAACAAGCTCAAGACTCCGTGAAGGAAGAAGCGGAACGCGCTGGTCAATTCTATATTAACCAACGCTGGCTCGGCGGTACGCTGACCAACTTCCAAACGATCCAAAAACGGATCGATCGTTTGAAACAACTCGAATCTTGGGAAGAAGACGGTACTTTCGCTGTCTTGCCTAAGAAAGAAGTAATCATTCTTCGTAAAGAAAAAGATCGTCTCGAGAAATTCCTCGGCGGGATCAAGAACATGAAGGGCTTGCCAAGCGCTCTCTTCATCATCGATCCTCGCAAGGAACGCATTGCGGTTGCTGAAGCCCGCAAATTGGGTATCCCAATCGTAGGTATCGTTGATACCAACTGCGATCCAGACGAAATCGATTACGTGATTCCAGGTAACGATGACGCGATCCGCGCGGTTAAACTGCTCACCAGCAAAATGGCTGACGCTGTAATTGAAGCGAACCAAGGCGAGCAAACTACGGCTTAATATTGAAACAATAACGAAAGAATTAAATTAAAAAGGGTGGTTGGTAGGTGTCAAACCTCTCACTGCCCTTTTTTTAAGAGATATTTTAAAACGAATGATATCCAATTTTAATGTGGAGGTAATATAAAGATGGCTGTTGATGCGAAATCTGTAAAAGAACTGCGTGAAAAAACGGGTGCAGGCATGCTGGATTGCAAAAAAGCGCTCGAAGAAGCAAACGGGGATTTGACGAAAGCAACTGAACTTCTCCGCGAAAAAGGTCTGGCTGCTGCAGCAAACAAAGCTGGCCGCATCGCTACTGAAGGTGTTGTTGAGTCTTACATTCATGCCGGCGGCCGAATCGGCGTACTGGTTGAAATTAACTGCGAAACTGACTTTGTTGCCAAAACGGATCAATTCAAAGATTTCGCACGCGACATCGCAATGCACATCGCGGCTATGAGCCCACGTTATGTTCGCCGTGAAGAAGTACCGCAAGAAGAAGTGGAAAAAGAGAAGGAAATTTTGAAGGCACAAGCGCTCAACGAGGGCAAGCCTGAGAAAATCGTCGAAAAAATGGTTGAAGGCCGTATCAGCAAGTACTACGAAGAGTTCTGCTTGCTTGAGCAATCCTTCGTTAAAGACCCTGACAAGACGATCTCCGCACTGGTTAATGAGAAAATCAGCGCCATCGGTGAGAACATCTCGATCCGTCGTTTCGTTCGTTATGAACTGGGCGAAGGTATGGAGAAAAAAGTGGACAATTTCGTTGAAGAAGTTATGGCTCAAGTTAGACAATAAGATAATCGTTTTAGAATCAACATATAATTGAATGTCTGAATAGTTGGAACACGCCGTGTTCCTTCTTTTTTAACCTGACACCCATATAGCATCATTTCATGGGGGGTCTATAGTGGAGGTATACATTTGAAACAGCCAGTTTTTAAACGTGTTGTCTTGAAGGTCAGCGGTGAATCGCTGTCAGGGCAAAATGGATACGGTATCGATGCCGAGACGATTTCGTCGATCGCGCAGCAGGTGAAAGAAGTTGTTGAGCTCGGGGTTGAAGTCGCCATCGTATGCGGGGGCGGTAACATTTGGCGGGGGATCGCAGGAAGCGCCAAAGGGATTGACCGCGCTACAGCAGACTATATGGGGATGCTGGCCACGGTAATGAATTCGCTGGCTTTGCAAGATGCGCTCGAACAAATCGAGGTCCCTACACGGGTGCAGACCTCCATTGCAATGCAGCAAATCGCTGAACCATACATTCGTCGCCGGGCGATCCGTCATCTGGAAAAAGGCAGAGTCGTAATTTTTGCCGCCGGAACGGGAAATCCTTTCTTCTCCACCGATACGACTGCTGCGCTACGCGCCGCAGAAATCGAAGCAGAAGTGATTTTGATGGCGAAGAACAAAGTGGACGGGGTTTATTCGGCCGATCCGTTTGTCGATCCGACGGCGGAGAAATATGAGATGCTCACTTATATGGAAGTGCTTAACAAAAACCTGGGTGTTATGGATTCGACTGCATCCTCGCTATGCATGGATAATAACATCCCACTGATCGTGTTTGCCATTACGGAACAAGGGAATATCAAGCGCGTCGTCCTGGGCGAAAAGATTGGGACGATTGTCAAAGGGAGTGTAGATTAAATGCCGCAAAGTATCAAAACTCATGCCGAAGAACGCATGGATAAAGCGATCCAGGCACTTAAACGAGATCTTGCTACGCTTCGGGCCGGCCGAGCTGCGCCTTCACTACTCGATCGGATTCAAGTGGATTATTATGGCTCGCCGACTCCGGTAAACCAGCTTGCCAATATCAATACACCGGATTCCCGTACCCTCATGATCCAGCCTTGGGACAAATCATCCCTGGCCGATATCGAGCGGGCGATTCAAAAGTCCGATTTGGGCTTAACCCCTGCTAACGATGGGGCATCGATCCGGCTTTCCATTCCGGCATTGACGGAAGAGCGTCGTGTAGAGCTTGTGAAAATGACGAAGAAGTTCGGGGAAGAGGCGAAGGTAGCGATTCGTAACATTCGCCGCGATGCGAAAGACGATATCAAAAAGTTGGAGAAAACCGATATCTCTGAAGATGAATCGCGCAGACACCAGGAAGATATTCAAAAAGCGACCGATAAATTTATCGCGGAAGTGGATAAAGTGCTTGCTTCGAAAGAGAAAGAGATCATGGAAGTTTAAGAGACATAAAGCGGCCCCTCCTTTTACGGTGGGGTTTTGTCTCTTTTTCATCATCGGCTGGAGGAAGAGCAATGAAGAAGATTTTTGGGTTCTGGCGAAAAAAAGGAAATGGCTCTGTGTCGGAGCGTCCGGGCGACGATAATATTCCTAAGCATGTTGCCATCATCATGGACGGAAACGGCCGGTGGGCACGAAAACTCGGATTGCCGCGCATCGTCGGTCACCGCAACGGAATGAAGGCCGTCAAGCGGGCGACGATTGCGGCGGATGAACTTGGGATTTCCGTTTTGACGCTTTATGCATTTTCGACAGAGAACTGGAAACGGCCGAAGGAAGAGGTCGATTTTTTGATGTCGCTTCCCCAGGAATTTTTGGCACTGGAGCTCGAGGAATTAATACAGAAGAACGTCCGGGTTCGGATGATGGGACATACAGAGGAACTTCCGGAGCATACGATTTCCGCCATGGAAGAAGCGATTGAGCGGACCAAGAACAATACGGGACTTATTCTGAATTTTGCGCTTAATTACGGAAGCCACCGGGAAATCACGGAATGTGTCAAAGACATTGCCCGCGAGGTAAAGGAAGGGAAGATCCAGCCTGAAGAAATTACGCAGGATATGATCACTTCGGGCCTCTTGACTGGTGAACTGCCGGATCCTGATTTGCTTATTCGTACTGGAGGCGAACTCAGGCTCAGCAATTTTATGTTATGGCAGACAGCATACAGTGAGCTATGGTTTACGGATCTGTACTGGCCTGAATTCGGCCGTGAGCAATTATTTGCTGCGGTATTAGAGTATCAGAGAAGAACTCGGCGTTATGGCGGATTATCCTAGCGGGATGGAAGGTGTGGACAGTTGAAACAACGGTTGATAACTGGAATAATTGCCGGAGGCGCATTCCTTGGGCTCTGTCTGGTAGGAGGGTTATGGTATCATGGGCTAGTCCTGATCATGGCGTTGATCGGGTTCTCTGAGTTCGTGCGCATGACGAAGACTCCGGCTTTTGGCGGCACCGCCCTGATCGGGTATATAGGCGTTCTATATGCTGTGTTTCCCTGGAAATTACTTGAGGTGGACATGCCGCTGAATTTGATGTCGGTATTCTGGCTTCTGATGTTGCTGTTTCTTATCGTAACGGTGGTTACCAAGAACAACACCCCGATTGGACAAGTTGCACTGCTGTTTCTTGGCATGGTTTACGTCGGTATAGGTTTTGCATATCTGGCTGAAACGCGGAACGCAGGGGATGGACATGGACTGTTCTGGACATTCCTGATGCTGGCCGCTATTTGGAGCAGTGATGCCGGTGCTTATTTCACGGGCCGGAGATTCGGGAAGACTAAACTTTGGCCGGCGATCAGCCCCAACAAGACCGTTGAAGGCGCTGTTGGAGGCATCGTTTGTGCGGTGATAGCCGCTGTCATTTTTGCCCTGGCTTCAGGAGGCTTGCTTCCGATCGGGAGAGCGCTTCTGCTTGGTGTCGCTGCCGCCGTTGTCGGTCAGATGGGGGATTTAATTCAATCGGCTTACAAACGGGTATACGGCATCAAAGACTCCGGTAATTTATTGCCCGGCCACGGCGGGATTTTGGACCGTTGCGATAGCTGGATCGCGGTCTTTCCGTTTGTACATATTTTATCGTTGTTGCCGGTGTTCTGACATTATTGAGGTGAGAGGTGCGCATCATGAAAAAATTAGCAATCATCGGCTCGACCGGCTCAATTGGAACCCAAAGTCTTGACGTGGTGAGCCAGCATGCCGATCAATTTGCTGTAGAGGGATTGGCGGCGGGCTCCAATGCCGATCTTTTCGTGGAGCAGGTGAATAAATTCCGGCCGAAAAAGGCTTCGGTGGCTACCAAAGATATTGCGGACCGGGTCCGTCCTTTGATACCGGCAGAAGTGAAGCTGTATTATGGACAAGAGGGACTGATCGAGGTAGCTGCCGGAACAGAAGCGGATACCGTTGTTACGGCGATTGTCGGAAGCGCAGGACTGCCGGCGACGCTAGCCGCCATATCCGAAGGTAAGCATATTGCGCTGGCGAACAAAGAAACGCTGGTGACTGCGGGGCATCTCGTAACCGGTTTGGCCAAGAAAAACGGAGTTGCCCTTTTGCCCGTAGATAGCGAGCATTCCGCTATATTCCAATGTCTCAATGGAGAGCGGATGGGGGATGTGGAGCGGATTACGCTTACGGCATCCGGAGGCTCTTTCCGCGATTTGAGCAGGGATCAGCTTCAGCATGTAACCGTTGAGGATGCTCTTAAGCATCCGAACTGGTCGATGGGTGCCAAAATAACGATCGATTCGGCCACGATGGTCAACAAAGGATTGGAAGTGATTGATGCCCGCTGGTTATTCGGGATGAGCTTCGAACAGATCGGCGTTCTGCTG
>DJTQ01000428.1 GCA_002439285.1 Paenibacillaceae bacterium UBA6304 | reverse complement strand
CAGTTTTCAAAGATCAACTTCGTTTTTCGTTGTTACCGTTGTTTAAGCGGCAACTCTTATAATATATCACTTACTGCGGAATCTTGCAAGTCTTTTTTAAAAAAACTTTTTTATCAAGATTTAAATCCCGATCTGCCTTCCGCAGCAGCGAATATTACTATACCTCATAACTAACCTAAAAAGCAACCCTAAGAAAGAACTTCTTCAATATGAAGGTGTCTTGCTTGCACCAAATTGACGATTTCTCCCTGTACAGACACCATGGGCCGCGTCGGATACTGCCGATCAGAGAAGACGATCTCTCCCACGCTGTCGTTACTGAGACGTACGCGCATCCCGTTGTGGAATTGCGTCACTTTTTCCACAAAGGTCTGTACAATGCCTGGATCGAGCTTGCCGAATGCCTCTGACTTGATCTGCTCCAGTACCAAATAAGGCGACTGGGCTTTGCGGTATCTGCGGTTTAACGTCATAGCATGAAAAATATCGGCAACGGCCACGATTTTAGCATAGGTATGGATTTTATCCCCCGTCAGGCGGAATGGATAACCGGTTCCATCCATTTTTTCATGGTGCTGCAATGCCGTAAGTCTTACCCCTTCATTAATGGCGGACGTTTTGCGGAGCTGCTGATAACCATAGGTGGTGTGCATGCGCATTTCTTCCGATTCTTCGTCCGTAAGTAACCCTGGCTTATATAGAATTCCCGGATCAATCTTAGTATTACCTATATCATGCAAAAGTCCGGCGAAGGCAACCTGCATCCAATCTTTTTGTGGCAGGTCACACCATCTTGCGATCAAATAAGAAGTTAATGCCGACAATATGGCATTATGAAACAAATAGTCATATTCGTTTACATTGCGCGGAGTAAAAGTCAGTACATTAAAATACTTCAATTGTTTGATCAAGGCCTCCAACTGATGGCGCAGTTCATAGATCGGCAGCTCGGAGGCCAGAACGGATTGAAATGCGCTTTTCACCAAATGCAGCATCCGATCATATTCCTTATGAAGAAGTGCAGTCGGCGATGACTCACTATCATATGGCGCTGAAGATGTCGCAGCAAACGAACCCCGTCCTGTTTTGCCGGAATCCATAACGTCGTCCAAGTCGTCCCGCCCGTTCCCCTGAGCCTCCTCGATCTCCACCTGCTGGACCATAAAGGCACGTAATACATCCAAATCTCTGGGCAGAAGCACTTTTCCTTTTTGCAGTAAAAGCCCGCCCAGGGGAGTATGCACATGGTTCACAATTTTCAATCCGGGTTTAAGTTCTAATACAGGGACACTCGCCATGTTCACTCGCTCCTCAATTCTCCATTGTGTAGGGTAGATACCCTAATCTAGTGAAATAGTACTATTGTACAGTCATTATATTACGAGACTTCCTGCCCAACAATCATTTTTATATCCTGCAAAATTCGCAAACAAAAAACCAGACCTCCAAATGGAGATCTGGCTTATTGGATAGTTTACTCTTCCGAACCCTCGGGTTCTTGTTCAGATGAATCCGGAGCCACCGTATCAGCGCCCTCAGGCGTTTCCGATACCTCTTGACCCTCTTGATCCAGGGATTCCTCTTCCGGCTCCTCCTCGGTCTTATCCGAGCGGCAGACGGTAGCCACAGAATCATCCTCACGAATATTAATCAGCTTCACGCCCTGCGTGTTCCGGCCCATGGTCGAAATACCTTCCATGCTCGTCCGGATCAGGGTACCGCTGGATGTAATAATCATCAGGTCTTCATCATCCTTCACGACCTTCAAACCGACGACAGGACCGTTCTTCTCCGTTACATTGATCGTCTTGATCCCTTTACCGCCCCGGCCCTGAATCCGATACTCCGAAGCCGGCGTCCGTTTTCCGTAACCCTTGGTCGTAACAATGAGAATATCCTGGTCCGGAACGATGACGTCCATCCCGATCAATTCATCATCACTATCCAGCGTAATCCCTTTAACCCCGGTAGCAGCTCTGCCCATGGAACGGACATCACTTTCAGGGAAGCGGATCGACATACCTTGAGCCGTACCCATAATGAGTTCTTGATTGCCGTCCGTAAGTTTAACATCGATCAAGATGTCATCCTCCCGGAGATTTACGGCAATTAACCCGCCTTTACGGATATTGATATAGTCTTCGATCGGCGTTTTCTTCACAACCCCTGAACGGGTAGCAAAGAACAGATACTTGTCCTCATCGAAGCGTTCTACAGGAATGACCGCATTGACTGTCTCTCCTTGCTCGATCTGAATGAGGTTGATGATCGGGGTCCCCCGCGCCGTCCGGCCAAGCTCAGGAATTTCATAAGCTTTAAGACGGTAGGCCTTGCCCCGGTCGGTAAAGAACATCAGATAGTGGTGCGAGTTCGTCACGAACAGATGCTCCACAAAATCGTTGTCCTTCGTATCCATTCCGACGACACCTCGTCCACCGCGCTTCTGGCTGCGGTAAGTGGTTAAAGGCAATCTCTTGATATAACCGGTATGAGTAATCGTAATTACGACCTCTTCCTGCGGAATCAAGTCCTCGTCCAGAATGCTTTCTTCCCCGACCAAAATCTCGGTCCGGCGTTCATCCGCAAACCGTTCGCGGATCTCTTGGAGCTCATCGCTAATAATTTGCAGAACAAGCGCTTCATTCGCCAAAATCTCGCGGTATTCCGCAATCTTTTGCAGCAGCTCCTGGTACTCGTTCTCAATCTTGTCGCGTTCCAACCCGGTCAAGCGTTGCAAGCGCATGTCCAGAATCGCCTGGGCCTGTTCCTGACTAAGTCCGAAGCGCTCCATCAGTCCGTTACGGGCAATTTCCGTTGTTTGCGAACCGCGGATCAATGCGATGACTTCATCGAGATGATCCAACGCCGTACGCAATCCTTCCAGGATATGAGCGCGTGCTTCCGCCTTTTTCAGGTCAAATTCCGTCCGGCGGCGAATAACTTCGATCTGATGCTGTATATAATGATGAAGGACTTCTTTCAGCGTCAAAATCTTCGGCTCATTGTTCACGATCGCCAGCATATTGATACCGAAAGTGCTTTGCAGCGCCGTATGCTTGTACAGGTTGTTCAATACAATGTTCGGATTGACATCCCGGCGCAGCTCAATTACGACTCTCATCCCGGTACGGTCTGATTCGTCGCGCAAATCCGTAATCCCGTCGATTCTCTTCTCTCTGACCAACTCGGCAATTTTCTCAACCAACCGGGCTTTGTTAACTTGGTAAGGGAGCTCATCCACAATAATCCGGGCTTTGTTGTTGTTCTCTTCGATTCTGGTCTTGGCCCGCATCGTAATAGAACCGCGTCCAGTCGTATATGCCTGGCGAACCCCCGTCCGTCCGATAATATAACCGGCCGTAGGAAAATCCGGGCCTTTGATATATTCCATCAAATCCAGGGAATCCAGATCCGGATTCTCAATCAGCGCTTGCACCCCGTCAATGACTTCTCCGAGATTATGCGGCGGTATATTGGTCGCCATCCCTACGGCAATCCCCGATACCCCGTTGACCAACAAATTCGGATAACGTGCCGGAAGCACGACCGGTTCATGTTCCTCCCCGTCGTAGTTCGGCATAAAATCAACAGTCTCTTTATTAATATCGCGCAGCATTTCCATCGCAATCTTTGAAAGACGCGCTTCCGTATAACGCATAGCCGCCGCAAAGTCTCCGTCAATCGAGCCGAAGTTGCCATGACCATCAACTAGCATATACCGCATGGAAAAATCCTGGGCCATCCGCACCATTGTCTCATAAACCGCTGAATCACCATGAGGGTGATATTTACCGATAACTTCGCCGACGATTCTGGCCGATTTCTTAAACGGCTTATCAGGATGCATGCCAAGCTCGTTCATGGCGTACAAAATACGCCGATGCACCGGTTTCAGACCATCCCTTACATCCGGCAAAGCACGGCTGACGATAATGCTCATGGCATAATCCATAAAGGACTCGCGCATTTCCACATTAATGTCCCGGTCTATAATTTGGGAAAATTTTTCTTCCGCCATGCTGGACCTCCTTCAATAATCTATCCATGTGCCTATGTAAATGGAATATAGACCTGAGAAACATGACCTGTGAGCTTGACTCGAATTCATTATATTTCTTTCACAAATCATGAATAATTAAACGTGTGTCCTGTCATCCATCTCAGGGAGGCACAAATAAAATGGGGATGTGTCCATTCCCAATGCTTCCACTCTTCATACACTACGAATATAGGCATTTTGAGAGGTTGTTCAAAAAAACGTTCAAAAAACTTATAAAATCCCCATATCTTATAATTATATCATTGTTTATCTCTTCTGTCCTATGTTTTTCGTCTCTGCTACAAATACCGGCAGGGGGTTTTGGGAAAGGAAGGATTGTCAGTTGGCCATTCAACGTATTGCGAGCAAATGGGAGAAAACGATCATTCTAAAACAGAGGGAGTTGATCCGCCCTTACATTCCGGATACGCGAAAATATAATTTTGAGCAGTTAAGGGACATGGTCGATACTTATGGGCTCGTGTATGTCAAACCGGATCATGGAACTTACGGCAACGGAGTCATGAGCATTGAGCCCTGGAGGGACGAATTGGAACCTGAGAGCCCGCTGCAATATAAACTACGCTTTGGAATTCAGAGCGAGCTGTACCCTACGCTGGAGGAACTTCATGCGGTCTTGTCTCAAAGAATCGGCAAAAGACTATTCCTTATCCAAAAAGGGATTCACCTTCTAACCTATCGCCGGCGAAAATTCGATATCAGAGCCTTGGTACAAAAAACACCGCAAAGCGCCTGGGAAACCACCGGTTTCATAGGGCGCATCGCAGCCCAACAAAAAATCATCACCAATTACCACGGAGGCGGCTCTATAGCACCCATAGAAGAATTGCTTGGCCCTTATCTCGAACCTAAAGAATTCGCACGGATGTATAAAGAAATGAAAAGTTTAGGCGTCCGCGTGGCGGCCCAATTAGCCCGCAAATTTCCTAACCTGAAAGAAATCGGCCTGGATATCGCCATCGACGATCAGCATCAAATCTGGATTTTGGAGGTTAATACACTCCCGGCACTTTTTCCCTTCAAGAGGCTACCGAATAGAGATGTTTATTTAAAAATCCACCGCTATGCCGTCGCATACGGTCGGTTAAAGAAATAGAAAAAAACCTCGCCACCGGCGAGGTTTTGATTTAGTTTGGTTTAGATGTCCAAATTTTTAACGGTTCTAGCATGCTCATGAATGAAATCTCGACGTGGCTCAACGTTATCGCCCATCAGCGTATCAAAGATCGCATCCGCTTGAATCGCGTCAGCAATCGAGACCTGCTGCATGGTCCGGCTCTCCGGATCCATCGTCGTCTCCCACAACTGCTCAGGGTTCATTTCGCCGAGACCTTTATAACGCTGCACGTTGAATTTGGCATTCTCGCCGAAGGTGGCGATAATTTCATCCCGCTCTTTCTCGGAGCCGGCATAACGAATGACCTTGTTGCGCTCGACTTTAAAGAGTGGCGGTTGTGCGATGTACACATAACCCGCTTCAATGATCTTCCGCATGTAACGGAAGAAGAACGTAAGCAGCAAGGTACGGATATGCGCACCGTCAACATCCGCATCGGTCATGATAATGACCTTGTGATAACGGGCCTTCGCAATATCGAATTCCTCGCCAATTCCTGTACCGAGCGCCGTAATGATCGCGCGAATCTCCGCATTGCCCAGGATTCGGTCCAAACGGGCCTTCTCCACGTTCAGAATTTTACCGCGCAGCGGCAAAATCGCCTGGAAGTGCCGGTCCCGCCCTTGCTTCGCCGAACCGCCCGCCGAGTCACCTTCGACGATGTAAATTTCACTGATCGAAGCGTCCTTGGAGGAGCAGTCCGCCAGCTTCCCTGGTAAAGCACTTACTTCAAGTGCGCTCTTACGCCGTGTCAATTCGCGCGCTTTACGCGCTGCTTCCCGGGCGCGGGAGGCTTGCAGTGCTTTATCCAAGATACGCCGGGCTACGGAAGGGTTCTCCTCCATAAATTCCTGCAGCTTCTCAGCAAACAGGGATTCTACAATCCCGCGCACTTCGCTGTTGCCCAGTTTCGTCTTCGTTTGACCTTCAAACTGCGGCTCAGGAATTTTAACCGAAATAATCGCAGTCAAGCCCTCACGCACATCATCCCCGGTCAAATTGGAGTCATTATCTTTAATCATGCTGTTCTTACGCGCATAATCGTTAATAATCCGGGTTAAAGCGCTCTTGAAGCCCGATTCGTGCGTGCCGCCTTCATGCGTATTGATGTTATTGGCAAACGAAAAAATATTCTCCGTATAGCTGTCATTGTACTGCAACGCAACTTCAACCTGAATCATTTCACGGGAGCCTTCCACATAGATCGGCGTTTCATGAAGAACTTCTTTGTTTTGATTCAGAAACTTGACGTATTCCATGATGCCGCCCTCGTAATGAAACGAGTCGGAGGCGCCTGTCCGTTCATCGGTCAAAGAAATATTAATCCCCTTGTTCAAAAATGCCAATTCACGAATCCGAGTCAGCAGGATATTGTAATCAAAAACGGTCGTCTCCGTAAAAATTTCCGGATCCGGATGAAAAGTTGTCTTTGTTCCAGTGCTGTCAGAATCGCCCACTTGTTTAACATCATATTGAGGAGCTCCACGATGGTACTCCTGCTGATAGATATGACCATCCCGACTAACCTGCACAACGACTTTCTCGGAGAGTGCGTTTACAACCGATACGCCTACTCCGTGCAAACCGCCGGAAACTTTGTATCCGCCACCGCCAAATTTACCCCCGGCATGCAGCACGGTCATAACTACTTCCAGGCTCGATTTTTTTAGTTTGGCATTCTCACCGACCGGAATACCACGTCCGTTATCAACGACGGTAACACTGTTGTCTTCATGGACGGTAACATCAATTTTGTCCGCATAGCCGGCTAAAGCTTCGTCAATACTGTTGTCGACGACTTCCCAGACCAAATGGTGCAGACCCCGGGCACTCGTTGAACCAATGTACATCCCCGGACGCTTGCGAACCGCCTCTAAACCTTCCAGTACCTGTATCTGACTCTCATCATACGATTGCTCGTTCATAGACAATGCCTTCACCTACTTCTATAGATTCTATGTCAACGGATTAGACCATAGATTGAATGTTCGACTTCTTCTTGAGCGTAGCAGAGGAAATCGGCGAATAGTACACCGTGTTCTTGGTTACGACAATGGACTTAGGTTCCTCTTCTCCAATCCGCGTCACATGCTTCTCTTTGATCGCGTGACTGACGTATTGTTTGGAGATTTTGGACGATTTTTCAATCGAGATATCAAAGATCGCCACTAATTCCGAAGAGAGAATCACCTTCTCCCCACCCAAATGAATGTACATCGCTTTCCCCCTTCTACTTACGGACTTGTCCTTCTTGAACATGAAAAATGCTGGCGTTCTGAAGACGGCTAGCATTAATACTCTCGATCCCCGTAGCCGTGATGAACGTCTGCACTTTACTTTGAAAAGTTTCGATCAATTGAGTTTGGCGGTACGGATCCAACTCGGACAATACATCATCAAGAAGCAGGATGGGGTATTCTCCGATTTCCTCGTGGATAAGTTCGATTTCCGCCAGTTTAAGTGATAGCGCCGTGGTCCGCTGTTGGCCCTGGGATCCGAAGCTTTGCGCTTCATTCCCGTTGATATGAAAGGCCAAATCATCGCGGTGAGGGCCCGAAAGGGTCATCCCGCGGCGGATTTCCTGATCCTTCGTTTGTGATAACTTTATCATAAATTGCTCCAATAAGACAGCTTCATCTTCTTCTTCAACTTCACCGAAGGATGGAAGATAAGATAATTTCAGGTTTTCGCCACCTCCGGTAATGCCTTCATGAATCTGCTGTGCCCATTTTTGCAGTTTTCTTATAAATTGTTTCCTTTTCCTGATGATTTTAACACCATGCTCCGCTAGTTGCGCATTCCAGACCTCCAGCATCGTCCCGTTGTCGGAGCCTGATCCCCAAGCCTGTTTCAGCAAATTGTTTCGCTGAATTAACACCTTCTGATACTGCTGAAGGTGAAACAGATAACTTGGCTGAACCTGACCGATCTCCATATCGAGAAACCGGCGTCGCACGCCTGGCGTTCCCTTGACGATCTCCAGATCTTCCGGAGCGAACATCACGGCATTCAATACCCCGACAAAATCGCTCAGCTTCCGCTGCTCCAGCCCGTTCAGCTTTGCCCGCTTGCCTTGGTGAGAGAAGCGCAACTCCAAATTAACCGCTCCGTATTTCTTCTCTACCTCAGCCGACACCGTAGCATGGTCGCTGCCAAAAGAAATCAATTCCTTATCTTTCGACGTACGATGTGACTTCGTCAAGGCGAGCACAAGCAGCGCTTCAAGCAGGTTCGTCTTGCCTTGGGCATTGCGCCCGATCATCAGATTGACGCTGCCGAAGGAGTCCAGCGACAGCGTCTCGTAATTGCGGTAATTCATGAGTGATAGTGATTTAACAAACACGTTATCCCAGGCCCTCCTTGTTTCCCCCTGTCGTCCAGGTTCAGGGAGCCTCTACTCTTCGCCGCGAACCACTTGAAAAGCACCGCAATCAGGCACCTCAATCACGTCACCGGGATACAATTTGCGTCCCCGGCGGTCTTCCGTCTCCCGGTTGACCTTGATGGTTCCTTCCTGTAGTAAAGCTTTGGCCATGCCTCCGGTAGAGACGCAATCGGCCAGCTTCAGAAACTGATCCAGCTTGATATATTCACTTGAAATCTGAATGTTCTTCATGAATGTTTGAACTTCCTCTCTTCAAATAGTCCCTCCCGCTTAATTTAATTCGTTGTGCGGTAAGGAAGGATGAGGTATAGGCTTTGCGTATCATCGATCGGTTTCACAATAATCGGGCTCATGGCTCCCGTAAAGCCGATGTGCAATTGCTCGCTTTCCACCACTTTCAATACATCCAGCATATATTTGGAGTTAAACGAAATCCGCAGCGGGTCACCCGTAAAGGAAGCCAGTTCAAGTTGTTCGGTAACTTTACCGAGCTCGGAGGAACTGGATGAAATTTCAATTGACCCGTTCTCCATCGTCTGAAGGCGCACAATGTTCGTCTTCTCTTCACGCGACAGCAAATAAGCGCGATCGATCGATTCGCTTAATTTTTTCGTATCCAACACCAGTTCTGTTTTGTAGGTTGTCGGAATAATCTTGGATGTATCCGGATAAGTCCCGTCCAAGATCCGGGAATAGAACAATACCCGGTCGATTTTAAACAAGACCTGGTTGTCCGCCACGACAATATCCACGCGCGTATTCTGGTCGGGAATGATCTTGCTGAGCTCGTTCAGCGTTTTGCCGGAAATAACAATATTGCTGAAGCGTACGCCTTCGGCATCGTCCAGCTCAGCTATACGGCTTGCCAGACGATGGCGGTCGGTAGCAACGAATTTGAATTGGTTGTCGTTAAGATTCCACAATACCCCGGTCAAAATCGGTGAACTTTCATTCGACGAAATAGAGAAGGCGGTTTGCTTCACCATATTTTTGAGTAGATCGCCTGGGATGGAAATAACCTGGTTCTCTTCGATACTTGGAAGAACAGGGAACTCTTCCGGATCTAGCCCGACCATCTGAATATCGGTGGACCCGGAACGAATTTGCGTCTTGAATCCTTCAAGCACTTCCATCTCAATTTCGCTTGAAGGCAGTTTTTTGATGATCTCTACGAAGAACTTAGCTGGTAAAACGACGCTGCCCGGACGTTCTACTTGCACGATTTGCTTATCCTGATCCTCTGCCGGAATAAACGCCTGAATGGAAATGTCGGTATCGCTTGCGGTCAGTGTCATCCCCTGAAAGTTAACCTCCAGTTTAATCCCGGTCAAAATAGGGATCGTAGTCCGGCTTGAGATAGCCTTAGCCACATGTTGGATGGATTCGTTCAAATCGTGCTTCAAAACGCGGATTTTCATAAATTCAACTCCTAAAAAATTTATTATAGCATCGCCATATAAACACATTAAAAATAGTCATAATTCATTTCGTTATGCATAAACTTGATTTTAGCAAGCAAATGCATTCGGGCGCTAATGTCTCTTTTTATTTTAGCTCAAATGGAGCGGTTAAGCAGGACCCGGGTTTGAATTTTTTCCCTTGGCGGCATGGCCGCTTTATAGGATGATGTATATCTTTAAATATATAGAAGAAGTAGTAGGGGCCCTGAATATGTGGATAACAGCACGAAATATATGAAATGAAGCCTATCCACATGTGAATATCATGTGCATAGGCTTATAGCTTATTCAGGATGAATTTTTAATTTTCTCCGTAATATTGTTGATAACTTTGTAGAGATCCTGGTCGACTTTGAGCTGCTGGGTTATTTTCTCGTGGGCGTGAATGACAGTCGTATGATCGCGCCCTCCGAAGGCTTCCCCGATCTTGGGCAGCGAGAAATCGGTCAGCTCCCGGGATAAATACATGGCGATTTGGCGAGGGAAGGCGATGGCCTTAGTTCGTTTACGCGCCTTGAAATCCTCAAGCCTCAGATTATAGTATTCGCCGACCTTCTGCTGAATGTCCTGAATGGTGATCATCTTCGGACGGCTGGAAGGAATGATATCCTTCAGCGCTTCGGCGGCCAGGTGGGTCGTAATATCCTGGTTAATGAGTGAGGAGTAGGCGACGACACGGATAAGGGCGCCCTCAAGCTCCCGGATGTTGGTATCGATTTGATTGGCGATATACATCATCGCTTCATTCGGGATGTCCAAGTTCTCCGCTTTGGCTTTCTTGCGGAGGATCGCGATCCGGGTCTCCAGATCCGGAGGTTGGATATCCGTAATCAGGCCCCATTCAAACCGAGATCTGAGCCGTTCTTCCAGTGTCGGTATTTCTTTTGGCGGACGGTCACTGGAAATGATGATCTGCTTACGTTCTTCGTGAAGCGCATTAAACGTATGGAAAAACTCTTCCTGGGTCGATTCCTTGCCGGCGATAAATTGGATATCGTCAATGAGCAGGATGTCGATGTTCCGGTATTTGTTGCGGAAGCTTTCCGCCCGGTTGTCCCGGATCGAGTTGATGAATTCGTTCGTGAATTTCTCGGAAGAAATGTAAACGACCTTGCTGCTGGGGCTATGCTCCAGAATGTAATGGCCGATCGCATGCATCAAATGCGTTTTGCCAAGTCCTACACCGCCGTACAGGAACAACGGATTATAGGCTCGTGCAGGTGCTTCGGCTACGGCCAGGGACGCTGCATGGGCAAAACGGTTGCCTGAACCGATGACGAACGTATCGAACGTATATTTCGGGTTCAACATATTGGAAACGCTTTCCTCCGCTTGGACGGGTGCAGGGGGCTCCTTGTATACCTGGGTTTGCTCCGGTACCGCAGATTCCTCAATGACGAAGGATACGTCAACTTGCTTGCCGAGATACTCATAAACGGTGGTAGCAACCAGTTTGGTATAACGGCTCTCCAGCCATTCCACGGCAAACGTGGTTGGAGCCGAGATGACGACCTGGCGGTCGTTCAGCGAGACGATCTTGGTCGCTTTAAACCAGGTATCGAAGCTGGGTTTGCTGAGTTTGGTGTTGATGATGGATAAAATATGCTGCCATATATCGGAGGTATGGCTATCCACAGCGGTCACTCCTTTTAAATCTTCCAATTGTGGCATGAGCCATGCAGAAAGGGGTCGAATAAACATAAATAAAGGGGAAAATTATCCCCATGAGTCAGTAAAGTGGAATTATTACAAACATGGATAAATTCGAATTGTTCACAATTTTATCCACAGCCTGTTAATAATTTTGACCTTAAACTTAGATATTCACAACAAAAGCAATATAATCATAGCAAAAGAAGCCTTATATTTCAATGCAATGCTGTCTTTTATCCACAAATTCAATAACTTGTGTATAATTTTAACTCACACCACTACATATTGTTTATAATTTGTTTAAAATTCGACAGGATCCGATCTTTGCCCAAAAAAATTATACACAGGATGTTCAATACTCCAAAGTTTGCGGGCCCGTTCTTTGTGGATTATATTTTGAAAAAATCAGAGAGAAGCAAAAAAAGGCTGCCCTAAGCGAAACCGCTTTTAGGGACAGCCTTTTCTACTACCGGTTAATTTTGACTTACTTCGCAGGCAAATTCCGCTGGAATTTGGCGATCGCGTCGTAATCTTCCTCCAGCTTGCGGGAAATACGGATGTAAATCGGAAGGAGCTCCTTATAAATGGCGGCATGCTCCTTAATCGGCGTATGTTCGAAGGTACCGCCGACCATTTCTGAGACAACGTCGAACGAATCAATTTTGCCGAGCGCATATAAACCGAGGACTACTGCGCCCAGGCAGGAGCTTTCGAAGCTCTCGGGAATGACGACCTTCTGATCGAAAATATCGGCCATCATCTGGCGCCATAGCGGAGAGCGTGCGAAGCCGCCTGTGGCCTGGATCTTTTGCGGCTGGCCGATTTGTTCTTCCATCGCAAGGAGGACCGTATATAAGTTGTAGATAACGCCTTCCAACACCGAGCGGATCATGTGCTCCTTCTGGTGGTGCAGGGTCAGACCGAAAAAGGAGCCGCGGGCATTCGGATTCCACAACGGGGCCCGCTCACCGGTTAAATAAGGGTGAAAGAGAAGGCCGTCGGAGCCTGGCCGTACCTTTTCACCTATTTTGGTCAGAACGTCGTAGGGGCTAATTCCGAGCCGTTTGGCCGTTTCGACCTCCGAGGCAGCAAATTCATCACGCACCCAGCGGAAAATAACGCCGCCGTTGTTAACCGGTCCGCCGATGACCCAATGCTTCTCTGTCAGTGCATAGCAGAAGATACGGCCCTTCGGGTCGGTCTTGGGCCGGTCGACTACGGTACGGATCGCTCCGCTTGTGCCGATCGTTACCGCAACGACGCCCGGTTTGATGGCATTCACGCCGAGATTGGACAATACGCCGTCACTGGCCCCAATGACGAACGGAGTGGAGGTGAGAAGCCCCATCTCGGCCGCATAGGTTTCCGA